>DHQH01000019.1:631-3119 GCA_002410125.1 Alphaproteobacteria bacterium UBA5343 | reverse complement strand
TGCTCTTCCGATCTGAATTGTGCAAAAAAGATTTACGATGATATTTGGCGAACGATGAATAAATTAACCAAGGCGAAGTAGGATGAGTGATATTGGAATTACAGCAAATGGGTCAGTGGTATATGCTCTTAATAAGGAAGATGCTAAACGTAGAGCTAAAGAGTTGGCGAAAAAGTCTATAAATAGAACCACCACAGTAAAATCCCCGACTGTTGAGTTACGGGAGAGGTTGGAATTATGTGAATATTTACTAGCTGAAGCATATTGGGTCACAAGAACCAAGATGAAGTTAGGTGACGATGCTCAGTTAAATAAAGATATAGATAAATACTTCCAAAAATACGGAAAGGAGGATGAGGGATGAGTGAGTTTATATGTTACAGGATAGAAAATAATTATGCTGTTGACTGTGAGAATAATAAGATAACGTTAGGTGAATTAGTAACCGTTATAAACAAAACAATCAATACATCAGTGGCGAACGCTGAGAAAATCAAAAAACTCCAAGCCAAACTAGCTAAGAAAGATGAGCAGATAAAAGAGGCAAGTAGACTTATTTTGTCAGCTAAAAAATCATTTGCACCCAATACTACTAATAGTGAAGCCGATGATTATATTAATAAGTACGGAATACAAGAAAGAGAGGGGGATGAGAGATGATAGCACTGTCACCATCGGACGTAGATCGAATAAAAAATGGGTCAGAACAAAAGAAAATGCAAAAGCAAATCAACCAACTCCAAGCCGAACTAGCTAAGAAGGATGAGCAGTTGTTAAAAGCAAAAACCCTATTAAGGTATCATAGCGAATTACCAATGAGTGAAAATGTTAAGGAGTTTCTAAATGAGTGATATAAGAAGGATTGTTTCAGATGCCGAAGTGATGTGGGGTAATTATTCCACTAGAATGTGCCATGAGATTCAGGAAGAAATCGAAACCGATGGTATTTATGATAGTCATAATTTCTATGAGTTTTGTAAAGGATACGTGTTCGCATCTTTAAAACTCCAAGCCGAACTAGCTAAGAAGGATGAGCAGTTGTTAAAACTAGCTAAATTAAGTTCTGGCATTATTAAAAATAAATCTTACCAGTTAGTTGAGATAGATAAAGTTAAAGATTTAGCAGACGAATATTTAAAAGAAATGGGGGATTGAATGAAAAAGATAGATAAACTTAAAGAGATGAACGGGCAAATACACTTATTAAGAGATAATTTAAAATCATTAGAAATGCTAGACGAGCAAGAGATTAATTTAATTATTACCGATTGTTTAGTCGATGATGGTGAAGAGGTTGATAATGAACCAAGAAATTAAACAAGTATTACTCCTAGCTCTAGCTAGTGCGATAAGGGAGTCGAGTAACTTAAAGTAAATAAATCGAATAAGGTAAAGTAATGATGAGGCAATCCCACTACAGGGAGATAAATCAACCTGATAGTGCAGAGTTAAGGTAAATTTAATAATAAAATCATCACTAAAGGGAGATGGGGAATGATTGAAAACATTTCAGAGTTAGGGCTATTTGATTTCGTTATTGTATTTATAATATTTCCTATAGTTTGGAAAACGCTTATTTGTCTAGGTTGTAGATTTACATATATAGATCATGGAAATATTGGTTTTGATGATTATTAGGAACTAGAATGAAATACTACAACAAGTACCACTGGCAAAATATGTGGCGACATTATAATAAGCTAGATGTAATAATGCTTTTTATTCGAGAGAAAAGAAGGCAATGGAGGATTAGAGATGAGGATTAAACAATTATTCGCAGTAGTTTTTTACCTAATTGGTGTTTATATCACATTTACCATTACGCCAGAGATTAAGGCAGTGGACGTAAATGTTTTAATGGTAGCTTTTTGTTTTATAGTCGGGGCTTGTTTTTACGCAGAAAGTAGGGTTGATGAGGTTTCTAAGGACAGGGACAAGATTGTAGAAGAATTAATGAGGCTTGATAGTGTTAATCGTGACAGATCGGAGGCATCTCAAACCCATCAAGATTAGCATGTTCTTCGACTGAGCACTCATAGTCTGGAATATTTACAATTTGTTGATTATGACAAGAGAATAGGGTAAGTAATAACAGTAAACGCATAGTTTATTTTAACATAGAGGGTCAATCATGGAAAATTTAATTGTTTCTTTGTTCTTTTTAGGATGGTTCATAGTATTTGTACTTTTTATGATGTTTTTAAAGGGGTGTGGTAGGTGATTAATTGGCTAAAAAAATTATTTATTAAAAACAATTCTCATGTTGTGCAACCGACTGGATATATCTATGAGCAGTGGAATCATTCCTCTTGGGGTAACCATATATCCATATTATCTTGGGATAAAAGGCGAATTTATGGCCATATGTTTAGGATACCTCGGGTTGGGGATGAGATCCGTTTCAAGATGGAAAGTGGTAAGATTGGTAGGTTTTTAGTTGTTAGACTTGAACATTGCTCAAGTCCTTCCGACATGTTTTTTGCAGGCT
>DHQH01000019.1:0-402 GCA_002410125.1 Alphaproteobacteria bacterium UBA5343 | reverse complement strand
TAGAAGATATTGATTATTTATAACAAACAAGTGGGTAAGGTATGAGAGGTATAATTAAAAGATTGTTAACGATGATATTTTATTCTCATTATGCATTGTTTTTCTTAGCAATGTTGGTTTCATCTGCTGGAGCAAGTTTTGCACTTTACTACGTTGGTTTAAGTGTGCTTCTTGAAGTGATTTTTGTGGTTATTTTCGCAAAACCTTTAATAGTTATTTTACAAAATAAAAACTGGGTTTACTAATGTCCAGTAATAAACAAGTGGGTGAGGTATAAAGAGAAGTGAGCTTTTGAAGAATAATGGAGGAATAATGAGTAATTTAAGATTATTAGACGGAACAAAAATACATAAAACTCAATTTAATGCTTGGATGAAAGCTTTCCCTCGACCTTAAAGCTTT
>DHQH01000062.1:1958-4832 GCA_002410125.1 Alphaproteobacteria bacterium UBA5343 | reverse complement strand
ATAGCGCTTGCAAAAGAGGTTAAGCTAGTAGTTGATGATAAAGCCAAATATGTAGACTGGAACCAAAGAGATGACATCAAAGCAGAGTTGAAAATGGATTTGATAAAGCTGCTTGCAAAGTTTGACTACCCACCAATAACCAAAGATGAAGTTTACAGGGAGATTTTAGACCAGGCTGAAAATTTTAAGAAGCATCAGAAGAATTAATTCCTTTTTGAGATTACAAAATGAATTTCAAACCAAATGAAATAACCAAAGAGCATGTTTTAAATGCTGTAAGTAAGATTGACAAAGATAAAATCGAATTAATACCATCTACTCGTTGGTGCGTTATAATTAATGAGAAAAAATATCCTCCCAAAGAAGTTATGCGATATGCACATTCTGCAATGAATGGCGAACATGTATGGAATTATTCTGGAGGTAATCAAACAAATAATGTGCTTTTGAGATTAGGCTTTGAGGTTATTGATAATAGCAATGCCCCTATTAAAAGCTTAATTGATAGATATAAGGAACATGTTAGGGCTAATGGCTTAAAAAATGAAATATTTAAATGGAGACTTCTTAATGATTTCAAAGGGAGACCAAATTTAGCAGCTGCTGACTTCCAGAAAGAACTCAAATCAATAAATTAATCTAATTTAATTTATGGCATTGGTTATGCTGCCATTTATCACTTAGCAAAAGACAAGCAAGAAGATTATATCAAATGCTTCAGTTATCTTTTTAATGAGGATATTGCTCTTCAGGACAGAGTATTATTCTTTCATAATGAAACGTTAAAAGTATATAGAGAAATTGTTCCAGAAGAGAAATACTCACATCATCAGGATGAAAGAACAATTTCAACGTTTTTGACATTTCACAACCCTGATAAATACACTTTATTTAAAGATTCATTTTATAGTAAGCTATGTAAGCTTCTAAAAGTTAAACCTAAACCCAAGTGCTACAAATACACTCATTACTTAGAAATTTTAAAAGATATAATTGAAGATTATATTTTAACTGATGATGAACTTTTAGAACTGAAAAAGCAAAATCTTCCAGAAAGTGTATTTGCAGATAAGAATCATCTGATTTTTGCGCAAGATATACTTTATCAAACTTTGGATGGGCAAGTTGGCATGCCTAACAAATATTGGAGAATTGGAACTACCGATGGAGATAAAGATTACTGGAGCTACATGAAGGATAAAAACGTAGTATGCATTGGTTGGCCTGAAACTGGTGATTTAAGAAATTACGATATTAGCTCCAAGAAGAATATTGAACAGATTTTCAAAGAAGAAGGCTACTATCCTAATGATAAAAGGACATCAAGTAGAAAAGCCGGAGAGTTATTTAACTTTTATGACCAAATCAGCATTGGAGATATTATTCTAGCTCAAAATGGACATAAAGTATTAGGCATTGGCATTGTATCAGACGAATATTTTTTTGATGAGACCCACGACTTTCCTCACCAGATAGGAATCAATTGGTTGGTTGACAATCCTCACTTGCGTAACCCACAAGGCAACCAAACAACAGTATATAAGATTGATAACCCTGAAATAATTAATAGTGCGAACAAACTCATAAGCGATGCTGATTTCAAAACCAAAGAAAGGATTAAAGAAATGCAAAGAAAGAACTCGCTAAATCAAATATTGTATGGCCCGCCCGGTACTGGTAAAACATTTAACACAATAAACAAGGCTCTTGAGATATGTGGTATTGACATGTCTGGGATGAGAAGAGAAGACATAAAGGCTAAGTATGATGATTTAGTCAAAGAAGGCAGAATAATGTTTACTACTTTTCATCAAAGCATGAGCTATGAAGACTTTATTGAGGGAATTAAACCTATACTGGAAAGCGATAAAGAGGCAAATTCGAAAAGCATAGTGGAATATGAAATAATTCCAGGTGTTTTCAAAGAAATTTGCTCAAAAGCTTCTGAAAAATCTAATATCAGTTTTTTAACCGCATATAAAACATTCAAAGAATCAATTCTAGAAAATGACAATGAATTACTTGAACTTAAAACTGATAAGCAAAACAAATCTTTTTACGTAAATGTCAATAGCAAAGGCAGCCTAAATGTTTACACCTCTGGAGAAAAAAAGAAACAGGGGGTTATGACTAAAGAAAACCTACAAAAATTTTACCAAGGTGATAATCAATTCATCGGTTGGGAAGGTTACGCTCAAAAAGTTGTAGAATCCATCACTGAAAACAGTAGTGTTAGTAATCAACAAATTGAGGACAACACAAATAAACCATTTGTCTTAATTATTGACGAAATCAATCGCGGTAATATAGCGGCAATCTTTGGCGAATTAATAACGCTTATTGAAGAGTCAAAGAGGCATGGTGAGCCTGAACAACTAAATGCCATATTGCCATACAGTAAAGAGTCTTTCTCTGTTCCAAATAACCTATACATAATTGGCACAATGAATACTGCAGACCGAAGTGTAGAAGCCTTAGATGCCGCTTTAAGGAGAAGGTTTAGCTTTATTGAAATGCCTCCGGAGTATGGCTTGAAAGGATTAGACTATGAAATAGTGGACTTTAAAGCTTTTGAGATCCTAAAGAAGATTAATCAACGAATTGAAAAGCTGCTTGATAAAGACCATATGATTGGTCATTCCTATTTCTTAAAAAATGATGCAGACGATATGATACCAATTATTATGGAATCTTTCTATATAAATATTATCCCATTAATGCAGGAATACTTTTTTGGGGACTATGGAAAAATTGGTTTAGTACTTGGTAAAGGTTTTGTTGAAAAAAAAGATAATAGCAACGATGTTTTTGCTGATTTTGACCATGAAAGTTCAAGCCAGTTTGAGGAACGTGACGTGTTTTCTATAATTGACT
>DHQH01000062.1:0-1787 GCA_002410125.1 Alphaproteobacteria bacterium UBA5343 | reverse complement strand
GAAAGGCTATCATGCAATTAATGAATAAACAAATTGACTAAAACAAGTAAACATATCACTGTATTTGAGCACGAAACTGTAAGGTTCGACAAGGGTGAAAAGAAAATTACCAAAGACCAGTTTCATGCTTTGGAGCAATATTATGGAGAGGGTGTTCCGTTTTTTGACTTATGCTACAATGGAGTGAAGTTCAATGAACATGTTGGTGTGTTGCAAGTTGGTAGAACCCTTATTGAGGTATTACCAAAAGCGGATAAAATAAAAACGGATGAGAGTTCTGAAAATAAATGGCGCAATATCCTGATTGGCATGCTGAAAGCCGTTGGTGATTTTAGTATTAAACAAACAAGTTCGAGTGATTTGAAAATACGCCCCAATACCATTCTTGATTCTTATTTTGAAATGTTTATTAAGGAAGTTGAATTTTTACTTCATACTGGTTTGGTGAAAAAATACCGCAAAACAGAATCTAATTCAACAGCCCTCAAAGGTAATTTGCAGTTCTCAAAGCATATCCAGCAAAACCACACGCATCAAGAACGCTTTTATGTACGCCATAATATATATGATACCAATCATCTGCTACATTCAGTATTATACAAAGCAATAAGGTTGTTGAGCCAAATAAATACTAATGCTGCTCTGAAAAGCCGAATTGGAGCTTTGCTACTTTATTTTCCTGAAATGCCAGATTTAAAAGTCACGGAAAGCACTTTTAATAAGATTGTTTTTAACCGGAAAACAGAGTCATATAAAAAGGCCATTGAAATTGCGAGATTAATCCTACTTCAGTATCACCCAGACTTGAGCAAAGGTCATAACCATGTTCTTGCCTTAATGTTTGACATGAATGATCTGTGGGAGCAGTTTATTTTTGTAAGCCTACGTAAGCAGAATAAAGTACCTGGAATTAAAATAAAAGCTCAAAGCTCAAAATACTTTTGGAAATCAGAAAAGGGTTATAGATCCACAATGCGGCCTGATATTTTTATTCAACAAGAAGATAACAATATCATTTTAGATACTAAATGGAAAAACCTGTGTGGAGCCAATCCATCCACAGATGACTTACGTCAAATGTACGTTTATTCAAGATATTTTGATGCTAAAAAAGCAGCTCTAGTATATCCTGGTGATTTTGGTATAAGAAAGGGTAATTACATTAAAGAAAACTCAGAATCAGAAAGCGAAAATGAATGTAGCTTGATTTCAATTCCTGTTAATGACAATATTAAAGAATGGCAAAAAATCATAAACAAAATCATCTTTAGTCATCTATAGTTCAATTCATTACATCCCGCAAAGGTTTTTACGATTAAATCACTCATACACTAATAATTTTAGGACAATAATGGAAGTTAATAGATTAATAGCAAAATAAATGTGATAAATTTGAAAGGGTTCTTAATCGATCTTGATTAGTATTGTTCGAAATAAAATAAATGGTGCCACAACAACCAATTCAAATCAGCAACTAACTCTTAATCTTCTCACTACAGCAGAAAACTCTGAGCAAGAAATCCCAAATGTCTTTTTATCAAAAATAAAATAAATGTGCGTTTTTTTTATTTTATTAAAAAAGTATTTATACTTGTATCAGAATAAGGGAATTTTGATTTTATTCCGCTAAACCAAACCAACCCGGAATAGAAATCGCCAAAGTCCACTATCTCAAATAGGGGCAAAATTAATATCTATCAAAGAATTGCATTAGCATCTGATTTTGTATGCATAAACAATATGCACAATTCTACTCGTGTAAACAATTACGATACAGTAAAGATAAT
>DHQH01000088.1:9462-9649 GCA_002410125.1 Alphaproteobacteria bacterium UBA5343 | reverse complement strand
GGTTGGATGGCCTGACAATTGTAAAGCAGATATTATAGCACAGGCTCCTGGTAGGGTTGTTATATAAATATTGTTTTCTTGACATTTTTTTACTAGTTTATAACCAGGATCAGAAATTAATGGTGAGCCAGCATCGGAGATTAAACCAATAGATTTTTCTTGATTTATTTGCTCAATTATATAATTG
>DHQH01000088.1:4993-9201 GCA_002410125.1 Alphaproteobacteria bacterium UBA5343 | reverse complement strand
TATTTGCTCAATTATATAATTGGCTTTTTCTTCTTCATTATGGTCGTGAAGAGATATAAGTTTCTTCTTAATTCCGAAATGGTTTAGAAGTTTGGAAGATGTTCTAGTGTCTTCACAGGCTATGATATCAAGTTTTTTTAGTGTTTCTAAAGCTCTAAAACTAATATCTTCTAAGTTACCAATAGGCGTTGAAATTATGTATAATCCGTGTTTCATCTTTACTTTTTTTCATTATTATGATTAGTTACTAGTATATGTAATTTCTAGTTATAGACAAGGTATATTTTGGTGAAAAATAAAATAAATATTATAGCAGTTGTTTTCTTTTGTGTGATCCTGGTTGGTTGTGTACAACAAGCGTCAGAGATTAGAGGTGGGTCTTATAACTATGGGGGGAGCTTTTACCCTTATGGTGGTTTTGATGCAGGATTTGAGAGATATAAATATCTGAAAAAAGATGAACTGATTGCAAAAGATGATGAAGAAGAGGTTGTGGTTGAAGCTGAAATAGGTTTGGTTAGAGTTGGTGTATTGTTACCACTTACAGGAAGTGCAAAAGGGGTTGGTCTTAGTTTAAAGAATTCTGCTCTTTTAGCACAAAGTGAGATCGGGGCTGATAATTTAGTTTTACAATTTTATGACACCAAAGGAACACCAGAAGGAGCTAGAGAGGCAATAAATGAAGCGGTTAGCCATAATATAAATTTAGTAGTTGGTCCGTTATTCTCACACTCTGTTGAAGCTGTTAAATATATAGCAGATAGTAATGGGTTAAATATTATAACATTTTCTACAAATGATGAGGTTCTAGAGGATGATGTTTTTTCAATTGGGCTTCTTATTCGTCAGCAAGTTGAAAGAATAATAGCTTATAGTAAAGATAAGGGATATGAGAGATTAGCATTGCTTGTTCCTGATAATGACACAGGTATGAAAATTGCTAAAAATGCAGTTAAGTTTGGTGAAAAAATTGGAGCAAAAATTGTGAGAATTGGTTTTTTTGAACCAAAGACTAATGACTTTTCAAAAGTTGTAAGAGAAATTGCTAATTATGATGTTAGAAGCAAAAGAGTTGATGATGAGAGAGAAAAACTAAAAGCTTTAGGCGAAGATAAAGAAGAGGTAAAAGTAGCATTAAATAGATTGAAAAAATATGATACTTTTGGTGGAGTTGATTTTGATACAGTGTTAATTGCTGCTCATGGTTCAAGGTTAAAATCTGCAGCTTCTATGTTTGGATATTATGACGTATTTCCAAAAGATGTGAAATTTATAGGAACATCACTATGGGATGCTCAAAATATAAATACTGAGCACTCTTTAGTCAATGGATGGTTTCCTGCTCTTGTAAAAGATACTCATATTGGTTTTGTAAATAGATATAAAGATGTTTTTGGAAAAGATCCTGCAATTATAGCTTCTCTTGCATATGATGCGATAGCTCTTGCATCTTCAATTGTAAAAAATGAGAATGCTGATTTTTCTGAGAAAGTGTTAACCAATGAGAGTGGATATGTAGGGATTGATGGAGCATTTAGATTGTTACCAGATGGTAGGAGTGAGAGAAGTCTTGCAATATATGAGGTAACTCAAGATGGAAATGTGATTATTGATGCGGCTCCTGCAAGCTTTGATAGTTATGATGTTTATGATAGTATGGATGAACCAGACTTCTCATCAAAAAAAGGTTTATTTAATATTTTTGAGACAGAAAGTGTACAAGATGAAAATAGCATAGAAATGACTTCAATAGAAAAAGAATATGATGGTTATATTCGTCCATGGATTTTTGGTAAAGATGAGGTCAGAGTGGAAGAAGCTATTTATAGCCGACATTTTGATGAATATGAGAGACCTAAGCAAGAAGAGGTTAGCGAAGAGTTGAATGAATCGATCAATAAGATTATGAAGGGTATTTATTCCTCTGTAGGACTGATTTATAATTGATTCTAAGAGTATCTATCAATTGCAACTACTATATTTGTCTTACTCGTTATTACTTCGCTTACAAATATAAACTTAAATACCTAATATCTATCTCTTATAATCAATTATAAATATCTCATTAGTCTTCGTTTTGTGCAAAAATCATTCAGACTTGGTAAGATTATTTTGTGAATTAATCATGGTAATAAAATGATGGTTTGTACAACTAATCTTTGATGAGTTGTTCTATAATTTTATTGGTTAGATAACGAGCTTGATTGGTGATTTTTAGATGGTTATTTTTTAGCTCTATATAGTTATTTTCTATCAAGTTATTTAGTTGATTTTTATCAATGATTTTTTCTATATTCATAGAACTTAACTTTTCGAATAGTTTTAGGTCAATTCCTTTTGTTAATCTTAGTCCCATAATAATCATTTCTATAGCTCTATCATGGCTAGATAATTTTAAAGAATTCTGTTCATAATTTGGAATATGAAAACTGTTTTTTGTTTCATAAAAAACACCATCTTTTTTAATGCGACCGTGAGATGCAGGACCAACACCTAAATAATCATATCCTTGCCAATATAAAAGATTGTGAGATGAGTAATTTTTGTCTTTTGTAAAGTTAGAAATTTCATAATGTTCAAAGCCATATTTTCTAGCTATATCAATTGTTTGTTTATATAATTCATTTTGCAAAATATCATCTAATTCTTGATTCTTTTTTTTAAAGAATGGTGTATTTTCTTCGTAAGTTAATTGATATAAAGAGATGTGTTTTATGTTAAATTCTAGTGCTTTTTTTAGTTCTTTTTCCCAGTCCTTTTTTGTTTGATTTGGTCTGGCATAAATCAAATCAATAGAAGTGTTTTTAAAAATATTAGTAGCTTGATTTATAGCATCAATTGCTTGTTTTGAATTGTGAGTTCTGCCTAAAACTTTTAAATCATTATCTAGTAGAGTTTGAATGCCTAAAGAGAGGCGATTTATACCAGCATTTTTTAGGTCCGTGAATAGTGTTTTATGATTAGTATTTGGGTTAGCCTCAAGAGAGATTTCAATATCTTTATCAATCTTAAAATTTTGATGAATATGGCTTATTATTTCTTCTAAAATTTGAGGCTTGATTAGAGATGGGGTACCACCTCCAAAAAAGATGCTAGTTAAAGGTGTATTTTGATAAAAAGTTTTTAAAGAATCTAGTTCATTTAAATATCTATCTTTTAAAGAATCCTGTTCATTTAAATTTTTATTTACAAGAGAAGAAAAATCACAATAAGGGCATTTTGAGAGGCAAAAAGGCCAATGAATATAGATGCCAAATTTTTCTTTATTATAAATATTATGCAAAATATTTCTCAGCTAGTTTTTTAAGAGCATTGGCCCTGTGAGAGAATTTATGTTTGATGTTTACATCTAACTCCCCAAAAGTTTTTTTATAACCATTAGGGATGAAGACAGGGTCATAGCCAAAGCCATTTTCTCCAGTGATTTTTTGAGCAATTTTTCCTTCTACTTTACCCTCAAATGTTTCATATTTTCCATCGGGATAACAAAGGCAAATTACACATGCAAAATGAGCATTGCGGTTTGAATTGTCACCCAATTCATCTAATAGTTTTTGCATTCCAAAATGCATGTTTCTATTGCCAGTTTCATCAATTGCATATCTGGCTGTATAAACTCCAGGTCTGCCATCTAAGGTATCAACACAAAGTCCTGAATCTTCAGCAATTACAGGAACACCAATAAATTTTGCACTTTCACTGGCTTTTATAATTGCATTTTCAGCAAAAGTTTTACCAGTTTCTTCTACATCTGGAAGGTTGGTATCATTGGCAGATAAAACTTCAATATTATATTTAGAAAAAAGTTTTCTAAATTCTTTGATTTTACCTTCATTGTGAGAAGCTATAATTATTTTATCAGTGTTTATCATTTTATGTTTAGAGCTTGTTTTTGAATTTTTGTTAGTTCTTTTATACCTTTTTTAGCAAGGGTAAATAATTTGGCAAATTCATCTTCAGAAAATGGTTTTTCTTCGGCTGTTCCTTGAATTTCTACAATACCATTTTTTTCTGTTAATACGAAATTTACATCAGCACCCGCATTTGAATCTTCAATATAATCTACATCTAAAACAGGTTTGCCTTCATAGATTGCACAAGATACTGCAGATACAAAATTAGTTACTGGGATTTCTTTGATTTTATCTTCTTTTAGGAGTTTTTCAAATGCTAGATAAAGAGCAACAAAACCGCCCGTGATTGAGGCT
>DHQH01000088.1:0-4861 GCA_002410125.1 Alphaproteobacteria bacterium UBA5343 | reverse complement strand
CCATCGGCTTGGATTACATCACAATCAACTTTGATAGAAACACCTTCAATTTTTTCTAAATCAACAATAGCTCGAAGAGATCTGCCGATTAATCTTTGGATTTCTTGAGTTCTGCCAGATTGACCATGTTTTGTTTCTCTGTTCATTCTGGAGCCTGTTGATCTTGGTAACATTCCGTATTCAGCTGTTACCCAACCTTTGCCGCTATCTTTTAACCAACTAGGAGTTCTTTCTTCAACACTTGCATTACAAATCACTTTGGTGTCACCAAAAGAGATTAGACATGAGCCTTCTGCATGTTTGGTGTAGTTTGTTTCAATAGTTACTTTTCTTAACTCGTTATTTTTTCTTCCTGAGTGTCTTTTCATTTTAAATTTTCCCTGTTTTTAGTAATTTGTAATATTTATGAGCAGAGCCTGTTACATTAGCAGACCAGCTGAAATCCTTTTTCATTGCATTTATAACAATTTCTTTATGTTTTTTAGGGTCTTTATAGAAAGTATCTAATGCTTCTTTTAGAGTTTTCTTGTAAGCAACGAAGTTTGTTTTTTGTTTTTTTGCATTGACTGCATCACCATACATTAAAGTGCCTTTTTCAGAATAGAAAACATCTGTTCTATAACCGTCGGTTTTATGGATGATAGTGTCAACTAATCCGCCAGTTGAGGTTGCAATAGGGATTGCACCTTTTGCCATAGCTTCCATTTGGGTTAAACCGCAAGGTTCAAATTTGCAAGACATGATATAAAAATCACTGATTAATTGAATTGCATATGCAAAGTGAGGATTGAAGCCTCTAAAAGCATAAATTCTTTTGGCAAGTTCTGGATTTTTCTTTTTCAATTTGTCTTTTAAATCGGTTAGATGTTTGTATAAGTCTTCGCTTCCAGCTCCTCCTAAAATAAAGATTGGGAGGTTTTTGTAATTCATCTCTTTTGCCATATCTAAAATAGCACCAGCGGTGATGTCATAGCCTTTTTGTGGCGCTAAACGACTAGTAGCAGAAAGAATAGGGGTGTTTTCAATATTATCTTTGATGGTGTCAATTAAATCTTCAAATTTATAGAAATCTAAGTGAGGAAGGGTTCTTTCTTTATATTCTGGATTTCTGATAAGTTTTGATAATAATTTTAAGAATACTTTTTTGTTTTCAGTTTTAACATCTAGTGAATTTTCATCGAATTTGAAGAATTTACGATTGAAATCAAAGAAGTTATTTATGTCATTAATTTTTTCTTGATTTGGAGAAATTAAGAATTTTTCAAAACCATTAGTAATTCCCATAAGGGTGTTGTTTTTTCTTCTGATGTCTAAAATATCTTTAAAATCATAACCAAATGGAATGTCTTCTTTAGTTATTTCATCGCAATAGTTTAGAGATACAGACACGAGCCTATCGGCAAGCCCAACATCACAAGATAGGTGATTATAAGTATCGCCAACAATTAGAGTGTTTTTGGTTCTTGGATTACTGGTTTTGATATTTTTAGCATTTTCATAAACTATCGATGAATAATCTTCATAAAGTGAGTTTAATATGTTTGAAGTGTTTTTAAAATCCCAGCCCTGATAACCTAAATGGTGAGTTATATGAACAATTGGGGTTTCTTGTAATTTTTTTGCAGTATCTTTTGAAATTTGATGTTTTT
Organism: Alphaproteobacteria bacterium UBA5343; assembly: GCA_002410125.1. GTDB lineage: Bacteria > Pseudomonadota > Alphaproteobacteria > RF32 > UBA5343 > UBA5343. The sequence continues at coordinate 3,212 of DHQH01000088.1, read as the reverse complement.
CTTTTTTAATTGGAGTTAGATATCTGGTTAAGCCAGAAATAGCACTTGCATGCCAATCATTTGAGATGATGATATTAGGTGTTTCAATATAATCGTTTTTATCTTCAATAAGGTTTTTTAATAGTTCAAAAACAGCTTTTGAGAAGAAAGCGAATCTTTCAGTTTCATCTATATTGTTTTCGTTTAAGACATAACAGCCTTCTCTTCCAGTTGGATTGTCTTTATGAGGATTGATAGAGAAAAAAGTATCATTAGCAATGAAGATATATTTAGTATTTTGCCATTTTCCGTAATAGATATCGGTAGGGAAGTTTTCTAGCTTTTTCTTTTTTTTGTTATAGAAGGTAATATCAATATGGGCTGATTTGTTAAGAGTTATTTTATTACCCTCAGCACCTGTATATACGAAATTGATTAGTGATTTTTCTAAGCTAGCATTTTTCTTTATAGTGTTGCCAGTATAAAGAGGTGTTACGATTGTTATTTCATCATCTTCTTTGTTATATATTTTGTTGAAAGATTCAGGCATGTCGGCTGCAACCATTGCAAGCCCACCCATGAGCATAAAGTTTGAGGTTTCAGATGTTACCATCCAAGCTCTTAATCTATCAATTTGAGGCCAGCTATATTTACCTTTAATTCTTTTTTCAGCTTCTGATTTTAAATTTTTCTCGGTTTCAGTAGTTATGGAAGGTGATAGGAGGTTGAGAGTTACTGATTTGCTTGGTTTGAAACTTGATGGAACTTTGTAGGTTATAATACCCATTTTTTTCTCCTAAGGAATAAAGATAATAATTTGTTTGTAAATATTACATGTATTTTTTTTTGTTTCAATATTTTTTGGTATAAAAGCATTGACTTTCTTTAATGAGAAAACTAAATTCCCATTTAAGACAGCTCGTTATATTTAAAGGAAGGTGTTTTTTATGGTTGATAAAAAAGAACAAAAAATAGAAGAAAAAGATATTGAGGAAAAAAGTAGCGAATCATCAGAAGTAAAAGCTCTGCAAGATGTGATAGAAAAGTTAAATGCGGATAATCAATTATTGCAAAATGATTATATGAGAGCTCATGCAGAAATGGAAAATGTGAAGAAAAGAGCCAAGCAAGAAATTGAAAAGAATTTTAAGTTTGCAATATCTGGGTTTGCAAAAGATGTTTTATCTGTTGCTGATAATTTAAAACGAGCGATCGAATCTGTGCCTCAGGAAAATAGAGAGCAAAGCGACCAGATTAAGAATCTTATTTCTGGTGTTGAAATGACACAAGATGAATTAGCAAATATTTTGTTAAAAAATGGAGTTACAAAAATTGAATCAGTTGGAAAAGTTTTTGATCCTCATTATCACCAAGTAATTTCAGAAGTTGAAAATAGTGAAGAAGTTACAGGGACTATTATTCAGGAGCTGCAAACTGGTTATATGATGGGTGATAGAATCCTAAGAGAAGCAATGGTGGTTGTTACCAAGGGTGGTAAAAAACAAGAAGCTGAAAATAAGCTTAATGAAGAAGTTTAAGGCAAACTTTAAAGAAACTTCTAAAAATATTGAATCTGTTAACTAATATTTTATTTGCATAAATATATATTTTTGTTCTAAACTATAACTAGTTGGAGCAAAGGGCTAGTAATTTATGCTGAAGTTGAAAAAAATACCAATCGAATCGTTTGAAGAAAATATAGTTTATCTTCATAGAAATTGTTCATCTTTTAGAGCTTATGATATTAAAAATTTATCAAGAGTGGAAATACATGGGGGGGTTAATTCTCTTTATGCTTCTTTATATATAACAGATGATATTAATATTGTAAAACCTGATGAGTTAGGGGCTAATGTTAGTGCTTTTAGAAGACTTAGTCTGCCAGATGGAGCTTCAGTTTCTATATCTCCTTCTCCTCCACCTCCAAGTCTTGGTTCAATCAAAAGAAAAATTGCAGGAAATATTTTAAGTTCTGGTGAATATAAATCAATTATTAATGATATTGTTTCACATCGTTATTCTAACTTGGAAGTTACCTCTTTTATGGTGGCAACAGGGTCTTTTATGACAGCTCAAGAAGTGTTGTCTTTAGCTGAAGCAATTGCAGGAGAAGATAATCAAATCTATTGGGACAGTGAAGAAATGGTAGTTGATTATCATTGCTTAGGTGGTGTTCCAGGAAATAAAGTTGATTTAATCGTTACCCCAATTGTTGCTGCTTACGGTATGGCAATGCCAAAAACAGGTGGTAGATCTGTTTCTTCTTGTTCAGGTGTTGTTGATACAATGGATGTATTAGCTAATACCAATGTGTCAGAGCATTTAATGAAAAAAATTATTCATGAAAATAGAGGTTGTATTATTAGTGATAGTGGTCTGTCTATTGCTCCTGCAAATAAAGTGATTGCATCAATTGAGCGAACAATGGGTATTTCACAACAACAACAAATTTTAGCAACAATTTTAGCAATGAAATTATCAGCAGGTATTACTCATTTTGTTTTTGATATTCCTGTAGGTCCAAAAGCAAAAGTAAAAACTATGCCAGAGGCAATGAGACTTAGAAAAATTATTGAATATGTTGGTGATATGCTATCTATGGAAATAGATGTGGTGGTAACAGATGGTAGTGAGCCAATTGGAAATGGTATGGGTTCAGTCTTGGAAGCAAGAGATGTAATGAAAGTTCTAAGATGTAAAAATGATGCCCCAAAAGATTTAAGAGAAAAAGCCTTATTTATTGCTGGTAGGATTTTGGAATTTGATCCAAACCTTAGAGGTGGGCAAGGTTATTATATTGCTCAAGAAATTTTAGAATCAGGGCGAGCATTAGAAATTATGAACAGAATAATCTTTGCTCAAGGAAAAACTCCACCACCACAATTGGGGCAATTAACCAGAGATGTGGTATCTCACAAAGCTGGTGTTGTTGAATCAATAGATAGTGAAAGAATTGAGAGAATAGCTATTTTGGCCGGAGCAACTCAAGATAAAGGTTCAGGTGTAGATTTACTTAAAAAAGTAGGTGATACCGTAGAACAAGGTGAAATTATTTATAGACTTCATGCCTCAAGTCAAACAGATTTTGCATTTGCTAATGGGGTGGTAGAGGGCTTTTCAGGTTACGAAATAAAGTAATCTTCGTCTTTTGCACGAAATCACATCAAATTCATCAGTAAATGAAAAGATCCAAGTACTATTTGTACTAGGATTTCTAATTTCCTTGAAGCTAA
>DHQH01000045.1:2715-3457 GCA_002410125.1 Alphaproteobacteria bacterium UBA5343 | reverse complement strand
ATGCGATTGATGCGCTTATTATCGCAGGACTTAGTCAACAAAAATTGATTAGAGCGATGCATGAACAGAAAAAAGAAACTTTAATTGATGAAAAAACTGGAGAGGTATCCTTTATTGATCCAACACATGATAGTGATTTTATTAAGTATTTAAGAAAAATATCAGAGCTGGAGAGTGATGATATAAGATTTTCATGGAAAATAGATACTAAACCAAACCGTAAATTTTCTGACGAAACTATTTATTCGACAAGAAGGATTAATGAAAAAGATTATAAAGTCTCAAAAGAGAAAGATATTTATGCACTAGAAAGCAAAAAAATCCAAAAATTGATTATTGACCAAAAAGAACAACTACTTATGTATCGTCACGATGAACAAACATATCATAAATTGGTAGATATTTATCTACAATATAAACATGAAAAATATCCGTTTGAAGCATATAGACAACAACATGGATATATTACCAAGTTTGCTAAGAAAAATAACGGGCCACAAATTAAACAAGTGAAATATTTAAGTGGAGCAGTAATTACTAAACCATTTTATCTAAATAAAAAACTAAAAAAGGATAAAAAAGTAATATTAACAGGGTTAAAAACATATCGCATAGATATATATCGAAATGATAAAGGTAGATATCGTTTCGTGAACATTAGATATATTGATTTAAAATCTAAAGGTGATTTTACACATATTTCAAAAGAATGTTATGATCAAAAGTTAAAAGAAAAAAACAT
>DHQH01000045.1:0-2584 GCA_002410125.1 Alphaproteobacteria bacterium UBA5343 | reverse complement strand
TCAAAGAAAAAAACATAGATAAGAGTTATGCATTTAAGTTTAGTTTATATAGAAATAATATCGTAAGTATTAAAAAAGAATCTAAAGGTGTTGTTGAGGAAAATAAATATAGATTTATTTCTATTGCCAACGATGCTGAAAACAGATTAGAATTTAAGCATATAGAAAAAAACACTAATCCGAAAAGTCGAATTAAGCCTACAATTGGACCATCAATTAAAGAATTAAACAAATATAATGTTTCCGTGACAGGAAAATATAAAAAAGTCGATCGTGAACTATTGAATTTAAAAGTGCATCTATGATAAAATGAAAGTGTCTCAAAGAGACATTTGAATAGCAAAGGTTTTAGAGGACCTAGCAAAACAAGGGAATTATTTCCCGAATTCGAACTCACTTCGTGTGGGTTCTTTTTCTTTTTATGAGTTGGAGAGTAATTTTTATTGAAGAGTCTGAACATCTATCGCTTTACTTGGATAACATTAAAATCAAAAATTATGATGATGATATATTAGTACCACTAAGCGATGTGCACTCTTTAATTATTGATAATTACAAGACTACCTTATCTATACATTTAATAAACGCACTCACAGAAAATAAAGTCAATGTAGTATTATGTGATATTGAACATATGCCAAGTTCAATTATATTTCCTTTATTCGGGCACCATTTATCAATGGAAGCCCAAACAAAGCAATTAAATTGGACAAAGCAACAAAAAATCATGTTGCATGATATCATTGTGAAACACAAAATATACAATCAACGTGCCATGTTACAATTCATTGAAGCAGACAAAGAAGTATTAGAAAAACTAAAGCAATTTGAAGAAGAAGTTAGTGATGGCGATCAATATAATAGAGAAGGATTAAGTGCAAAAATGTATTTCAGGAATCTATTTGGTTCTGAATTTATGAGATTTGAAGATGATGTGATAAATGCTGGCCTTAATTATGGTTATGCGATATTAAGGTCGCAAATAAGTCGTGCATTGGTTTCAAAAGGATTAAATACAACTTTTGGTTTTTTTCATCACGGACCACAAAATAAATTCAATTTAAGTGATGATTTTATTGAACCATTTAGACCTATTATTGATTGCTATGTATACAAAGAATTAAGAGAAGCGCTAATCTTTCAAAAAGAGCATCGTATAGCTTTAGTAAAACAAACAACTAAAAAAATCATTATTCAAAACAAAAAACAAACTATTTTCAATGCAATAAATTTATATATTGAGTCTATTCTATCTTTTATAGAGACAGGGGATATCGATCAAGTATTTCAACCAACGATGAAATTTTATGATTTATGATTTTATGCGTTTAATTGTTATGTTTGATCTACCTGTTAAAACGAAGAAAGAAAGACGAAAATATACGAAGTTTAGAAAATTCTTATTATCTAAAGGATATTTAATGCTGCAATATTCAGTATATGTGAAAATTGCAGCAAACAGAGATAGTCTAGATAAACATATAAAGTTAGTTCAAAGAAATGTTCCTGATGAAGGACAAATAAGAATCTTAATGTTAACGGAAAAGCAATACGCTAGAATGGAAGTTATATTAGGAGGAAAATCAAGAAAAGAATCAATAGTAACACATGATCCATTAATTATACTGTGAGGTGAGGTAATGATAGAAATTAAGTCGATAAACCAGAATAATAAATATATTTCATGTATTGATCGTGTCAAATATTTATTAGGTCCTGATAGAACAGGAAAAGAATATTTTGTGGATAGCATAAAAAGAATATTTTATAAGATTGATCATAGTGAATATGCATATGAAAATAAATTAGATTCGACAGTTACAATTGATGAAAAAACAATTAAATTAAAAAACTGGAAATTATTGGATATACATACACACATTAACCTTAATCAAGAGTTAGCAATCGGTAGTCGTTCGATGATGCATCAATACATTGAATCAATATTAAGAGACATAGAGTATAGTGAAGAATTAAACACAATTAATATACTATTTGAACAATTAGCAGAAATGTTATTTGAAAAAATGATAACTTTTGATGAAATTGAAATTGATCCAAAATTTGAGACAATCACACAAAAACAACTGATTAAGATGTTAAGTTTAAGATTTATAAATGAAAAAAATACAATGGATTATTTAGATTTAAGTTATGAGGCAAAGATTCTTTTTCAAATATATATGGCTAAACAGATAGTCGAAAAAAATGAACTATTTAAATATATGGTTATTTTAGATGTTCCGCAGGTAAGTGAAAAGATTAAAAATGCATTAGATAGTATTACAAGTGATAATATGTTTGTTATGGTTTTAACTGAAGCTAATATTGATGTTAGTATTAAAGATGTAACATATTTTGGCACAAAAGTGATTGATTTTTCAAATGATATTAGTATATATAATGAATTGATGATGGAAGTTGATCAAGTATATAATTTAGATGAAATGAAGTGCGTGATTAAGAGATTCATAGAAGGTATAGATGATAAAGATACTAGAAGATTGGAGAATTATCTTTAGGATAATTTCTTAATTTTAAACTTATGATATAATGAGTTTGAGGTTTTGTTACCCTCTAAATT
>DHQH01000058.1:1289-2790 GCA_002410125.1 Alphaproteobacteria bacterium UBA5343 | reverse complement strand
ATTGCAGAAGATATTGAACTCTTGTGATGCCAAATCTTCTTTTTCTGAAGGGGTTTGCAAACCTGCAGCTTCATAATATTTATCCACTTCTATTAATTCATCATCAGGAGTTGAGTCTTTTAGTGCTATTCTAAGTTTACCAGTTGATATGATATTGATTTTGAAAAAATCTTCAGTGTCTTTGGTTGATAACTGGGCAACAGTATTTAATCTGGAATAGTTAAGACGCACATGACCTAAATCACGAGCTTGATCAAAACCATCTTGATTTGGTGAAGTGTCATATTGGGTTTTTTCCCAGTAATATACACCATTTTCGCCAAGATTATCAACTGTTGAAGACATTTTCTATATCCTTTTAAAGCATTATTAAGTTATTATTATATCATAAAAATACTCTTTTTAAAACAAATATTAGTCGTTATAACCAACTTCAAACAATATTTGTTGTGCTTCAATATTCGGTAACTCATATGGTCCTAAATTTTTAAAATTAAACTGATCTTCTGGTGATAACTCTTTAACTGTATTAGATACTATTACTTTACCTGAATTAGCAAAATTACAGATTTTTTCTGCTAAATCAACTGATAAACCATAAATATCATCATTTTCGTATTTAGGTTCTCCACAATTAAGACCTATTTTTAGCCTAATTTTTTCATCTTCTTCTTGATGGATATTATGTTCATCAATTTTATTTTGAATTTTTAGTCCTGCATCTATAGCTTGGGATACGGATTTAAATATAGCGACTAAACCTCTACCTGTTGATCTGATTTTATCACCTTTTAATTCTTTTAATATTTGGGATGAGATATCATCGCTTATTTTAACAATATCTAGTGATTTTTCATCACCTAGCATTGTTGCTTGTCTATCAAAACTACTAATATCGGTAAACATTATAGTAACTAGACCTTCATTATTTTGTATTGAGCTTAACCCTTCTTCAAGGCTATTATTATCTAGCATTTCTTCCAATCCAACCCAATAATTAAAGGCAACTAGTATTTCATCATATGGTTGACCTTTGTTAAGTAAGATTGTTTCCATTGAATTATAGCTGGCATTTATAAGTTTGCAGGCTTCTATATCAGATTTTAACCCTGGTACTTGGTCTGAGAAATTTTTAATTTCTTCTCCTTCAATTAAAGAAATAGCTCGCTCAAGGATATTTTTATATATGTCTCCATTGATATTTTTATAAGTTGATAGGGCATCGCAAGCACCAACTACTATGAGCTTTAGTCCCAGTTTTCCTTTAATAGAGATAGTAGAATATTTTGATCTAATTGTTGATATAACCGCTTTTAAGTAATCTATCACTATATATAGATATTCTTCTGCAATTTTAATATCTTGAGGGGATGTGGTGTTAAATTCTCCAGATGCTAGATCACCTCTCATTAATTCATCTAACCTGGAAGCGCCTTGTTTATTAAATAATTTATCAAATGGTACGAAATACCAGATCATTGGAACAGCTGATAGCATAAAT
>DHQH01000058.1:0-1043 GCA_002410125.1 Alphaproteobacteria bacterium UBA5343 | reverse complement strand
ATATAGTGAAGAGAATTTTTGATTTGGTTTCTACTTCTAGCATAGAGGTTTGCATGAATAAGGCTGTTATGCCTGATATAATGGCTGCGGCGACTATTGCTATGAAAATGATTTTTACTATGATTGCAAAAGGGTTTTTTCCTAATTTTATGTTAATGTTGAGATTATTTTGTTCGCTTGTATTTTGAGTATTATTTGTTTCTTCTGGAATGTAAGAATAAGTGTTTTTTGGCTCTATTTCTTTAACTGTTTCAATTTCTCTTATTCTTTGGCTTAGATATACTACAGTTTCACTAGAAGAACCAGTTGCTTTGTCATATTGTTCTTTAACAACTTTACAAGGAAGTTTTATTTGACCTTCCATGGATTTGGCATCATTTAATGCGGTTTGTCTTTGGTCGCTAGTGTATCTACCATGGAGTTGCCATTCTCCATCTTTGTTAAAAAATACTTCGTAATGTTCAATTTTCATTATTTATTATCCAGTTAAAAATACATATAAAAAAACCTACACTATATATTATACAGTGTAGGTTAATAAATATTGAATCTTAAAAATCTGTTTTTTAAGAAATAAATCCACTAAATTTATTGTTGAATTTAGCAAGTCTTCCGCCTGTATCAACAAGTCTATGAACACCAGTCCATGCAGGGTGAGATACTGGGTCGATTTCTAATCTTAATTTATCGCCAGCTTTGCCCCATGTTGACATAGTTTTAAATTCTGTACCATCAGTCATAATAACTGTAATTTCATGGTAATCTGGATGTGTATCTTTTTTCATTTTCTTAATTCCTGAACTTATAAATGATTATTCCAATTTTTTATCATTGGTGAATGTATATACAATATAATTTATAAGTGCAAGTAAAAAAAACAATAATTTGGTGTTTTTTTATCTAATGGATAGTTTTCTCTAATTCTATAATATCTTTTTTAGATATATCAGATCTTATATTAATAATTTTAATGTTGATATGTGTGTTGCTGATATCTTTATTTTTTAGATAGGTTATAATCGATATAATATTATCAAATTTGA
>DHQH01000120.1:40958-41144 GCA_002410125.1 Alphaproteobacteria bacterium UBA5343 | reverse complement strand
CTATTTTTGTATTTTTTTTTTTGACGAAAAAATAGGTAATGTGAATAAGTCTGTTAGTATTAGATTTAGATAAAAGTTTTAAATGATTCATATATGTTCTTTTTTATGATTTTAATTTGATATTTTTTTTATGTTAAGTGTTTTATTTTATTATCTTTTATTTTATGATTTAGATGTGTTTTATAT
>DHQH01000120.1:36346-40744 GCA_002410125.1 Alphaproteobacteria bacterium UBA5343 | reverse complement strand
TGATTTAGATGTGTTTTATATAAGAGTTTTTAAGAGTTTTGGTTTTTAAAAATTTAGTAGAAAAAGATAGGTTTTTTGGCAATTTAAAATAGTTGCAAAACAAAAAAAATTATTACATACTATCATCAGTTATTAAATAATTACTTTGTAAGGTTTTATTATGGATATGAATCAAAATGTTTATATTTTAAGTAAGTTTTGTGTGGTAATGGATTAGTTTGAATCAATGCTTCTTTGGGGCATTGATTTTTTTTATATTATAAAAAAGTGGAGAGAAAATGTTTAAAGCACCAGAGGTTTGTATAATCCCTGTAGCAGGTTTATCTACGAGAAATTTACCTGCAACTAAAGTAATTCATAAAGGCTTTTTACCTTTAGATGGAATTCCTATTATTCAATATGCCGTTGATAATGCACTTAGTATTGGCGTTAAAGAATTTGTATTTATTTATAGTGATGATGAATCAAAAGAGTTATTCAAAAGATATTTTGCAACAAATGAGTGGTTAGAGGATCATTTGGAAAGTAAAGGAAAAACTGATCTATTAGAGCTTCTTAGAAGTGTTAGTTTACCAGATGGTGTGAAAGTATCATTTGCAAGACAAGAGCAAGCATTGGGTAATGGACATGCAATCTTAATGGCAGCAGATATTGTTGGGAAAAGAGATTTTATTGTTATTTGGCCTGATGAAGTATTTATCAATCCAATGGGGGATACAATCTTACAACAATTAGCAGAAGTTCACAAAGAAAAAGGTGGTTGTGTTGTGAATATTGGCGAGTATCCAGATGAAGAAATTATTCGTTATGGTGCAATGGTTGATGTGACAACAGAAGGTAAATTTATTAAAGGTAAAGGTTTGATTGAAAAACCTCCTGTAGATGATATTCCTTCAAATTATGGGGTGATTGGTCCTTATTTATTAGATAATAAAGTAATGCAATTTTTACCTATGGTTAAAAAAGGTGGAAATGGTGAAATCAATCTAGTAGATGCTATTGATTTAGCTGCAAAGTCTGATGTTAGCTTCGGTGGTATCATTGGTGATGGTATTAGACTTGATTGTGGTACTAAAGAAAATCTTGAGAAATCGAACATACAGATGACATTGATGAGGTCACCTGAGATGGTTAACTTCGTAAAAAAACTCGTTTAATTGATCTTCGTCTTTTTCCTCATTAATCGTAATTTTACGAATAATGAAAAATTCATGTAGTAAAGTGCTACACTAGAATTTTTAATTTTCTTAAATTACTTCTACTGAGAAAAAATCCATCAGATTAGAGAGAGGGAATTATCCTCAAGATTAGTTGTTATCGAAGTTTTATAATTAAAAAAAGGTTGGTGATTTCCAACCTTTTTTATGTGATTACATCATAGAGGTGGAGGTGATTTTACCACCGTCTTTCCATAGGCGATTTAATCCTCTGTCAATTTTAAGAGGGGAATCTTTACCTAAAGTTCTGTCATATAATTCTTTATAATTACCCGAAGTAGATAATATCTTTCTGAACCATTTTGGATTAAGTCCTAATTTGAGCCATAATTCTGTTTTTAAGCCAAGAAGGTTTTTAATCTCCTCATCATTGCTATTAAAGAAACTCTCCATATTTTTAGAATTAATACCTTTTTCTTCTGCTAAGATTAGTCCGTTAATTACCCATCTGATTATTTCTTTTAGTTCCTTGTCATTGTTGACAATCATTGGGGCAACAGGAGTTCTAGTTACAGATTCTGGTAATATAACGATATTCTCATCATCTAAATTCTCATTTAGTAATTTAGATTTTAGTAAAATAATATCACCTGTAAGTAAGTCACATCTACCTAGTAAGAAAAATTCTTTAGCTTTTTGAATACTTGAAAGGGGAAGGATATTAAAGCCTAATTTGTAATTATGGTTATATTTTCTTATATTATCTAAATAAATAGTATTTCTAGCTGCACATACATTTTTATTAGAATATGATTGCATAGAGTTTGCTCCTTCAACATATCTAGCAATAAATCCCTGGTGAGTATAATATAGTGTGGTAGGGAAATCGACATTATTTAATATAATATTGCTAGCATTGAAAGGAGTAGAGCCAAACATTACATCAACATAGCCTTTTTCGACAGCTTCAAAAATTTTGCTATTAGCAACATGTTTTATTTCCATTTTGTTAGGAGTATCAAACAAAGCAAGAGATAAAATACGACACATCTCAGCATCAATTCCATGCCAAATACCATCTTTATCTTTATAGGCATAGGCTTTAGTTTTAAGGTCTGTACCGCAAGTAATTTTGTTTTTGATACGAATCTTATCTAGCTTATAGCCTGCGAAGCAAGGGCTAGCCAGAATGGATAATATAAAAGTCATTAATGTTAGTTTTTTTATCATATTTTATATATATTTAACGATTAGTTTGTTATAATTATAATATGGTTTTTAATAATAGTTTATTAAAAAATGAGAGTTATATGAAAAAAATATTGATTTTTTGTTTTGTTTTTATGTTTTTTAGTGCCAATGCTTTCGCTCAGCCAGCTATATCTGCTTCAAAATGGATAGATGTAAAAGGTCGTGAGTTCTTAAGTATATTTGCAGAAGAAGATTTAGACCAAAGAGCCTCAAGAATAGAAAAAATGTTTTATGATGTAATCGATGTAAATTATATAGCAAAATTTGTTATAGGTAGATTTTGGAGAGAAATGAGTGAGCAAGAAAAAGAATATTACTTAGAAGTCTTTCCAAATTATGCTGTAAATAGTTATAAAAATATACCCATCGTTTTTAATGCAAGTTTTAAAGTTCTAAAAGAGAAAAAAGTAAAAGAGCATATATATGAAGTAACTGTAAAAATAAATATAGAGGATTTAGAAGAGTTAGCAGAAAATGAAGATTTCTCAACCCTATATTTTAAAGTAAAAGCATATGCCGATGATTATAGAATCTTAGATGTGAAAACCGAAGCTGGAAGTCTTCTCCTCGTATATCGTACTCAATTCGCAGAGATGTTGAAGGAGAGGGGGTACGACTACATATGGTTCATAGACGATTTACAGTAGTCTTCGTCTTTTGCACGAAATCACATCATCTTCATCGATAAATCAGAAGACCCAAGTACTACCTGTACTAGGGTTTCTAATTTCCTTGAAGCTAATGCACCTTCGCACAAAATCCTTCAGACCTTATTTAAATTTAGTCTAAAACTAGCTATCTAAAAACCCCTTAAATGTCTTGTAAATGATTCTATGAGTAATTTTGTTGTCGATTATATCGTCATGTAGTAGTTGGCTACACATCCTCAACAATCTCCTAAAACTTATCTCATATAATCAGTTACAAGTGTATGGGGGGATTGGACTTTTATTGTTAATATAAGAAAAGGCGGTGGGAAGATCCTGCCGCCTTTAGTTATACTTATAAAAGTTTTTTATGCTGAGATTTTTTGTAGCATACCTTCTGAGATTTCTAAATTGATGTTAATTAGAGAATCAACAGCTTTATGATTAATATCATTTAAGTTGCTGCCTGTTTCAAAGGTTTTTTGAGCAGTATAGTCCGCAAGTCTAATTAAATTCTTTTTAATATCGCTAGATAATGGGTGAGAATTTTTAGATACTAATGATTTAATAGAAACCCATAGGTTTAAGTTTTCATTTAATGCTTTTACTAATTCTTCAGGGTTTTTATCATCTTTTGCACCAGATAAGTTAATAGCTGAAATTAATAAGCTTAATGAATCTTTTTCTGTTTCACTTAAACCATATCCTTCAAGTAGACCTTCAGCGATTTGTAAATTAGTATTAATTAGAGTCTTGATAGTTTTATCATTTATATCTTCGCATAATTCCATAGTTTTTTGAGTTGTAAATTTAGAAAGTTTGGTTAAATTATCAACTACATCTTTAGGGAAGTTATATGTGCTGTTGTTTACTTTGCTTTTGATTAATACCCAGATGTTTAAGTTTTCATGGATAGCTTTTGTTAGCTCTTCAAGGTCATTATTATCTCTTGATTGAGCTAAGTTAAAAGCAGATTTAACTAGTACAATAGCATCTTCTTTTGCTGGTTGTAATTTAATAGCACTAAGTAGACCTTCAGCAATTTGTAAATTTGTGTAAACAAAGCTATCTAGTAATTTATCGCTAATTTTATTACCATATTTAAGAGTGTTGGTTTTAATAAAATGTCCAAGTTGTAATAAATTATCTTTAGTATCTGTTGGGATTGTGTGTTTTTTGTTTTTAATATTGGTTTCAATAGCTACCCATAATTTCATATTATTGTCTAAAGCTGACACCAAATCTCCATCATTTTTTGAATTGTAAGCTTTTGATAAGTTAATTGAAGAATCTAACAACGCTAAAGCATCTAGTTCAACATCATTAAATTTTAATTGTTTATC
>DHQH01000120.1:32891-36166 GCA_002410125.1 Alphaproteobacteria bacterium UBA5343 | reverse complement strand
GAAGTCGAAACCCCATAACCCTTTGGGGGAGAAAACTTTTAAAAGTCTAGAATGGCATTATAATGTCTAGTACTTCTCTGCCGTATCTTGGTTTTTGAACATCACTCATTGTTCCTTTACCGCCATAAGCCATTCTTAGTTCTGCGATTTTACTAGAATCTATAGTGTTGTCAGATTTAATATCTGCTCTTCTAATAATACCACTTACGGTTAATTGTCTTAGCTCAAAGTTAACTCTGATTTCTTGTGATCCTTGAATTACTAAATTTCCATTAGGTAGGATTTGAGTTACAATAGCAGCCATTGTTAATTCAATTTCTTCTTCTCTGTCTATTTTACCCTCACCAATGATTTCTCTTGAAGTATTAAGGTCAATTAAATTAGATGGGTTAACAGCTTCTGGTAATACTTTGTTGAAGTTACTTTCAATTCCTGCAAGAGCATTGATTGATACTGTGTCAGAATCATTATCCCTTTTTTGTTCTGATTTGTTATCAAGTTCTGCCTTATCGTTAATTGCTACTTGAATAGTTACGATGTCGCCTATTTTTGAAGCTCTTTGATCTTTGAAAAACCCTCTAGCACCTGTTCTCCAAAGTGAGTTTGCATTTTGGTTTTGAGAAACAGGGGTTGGCATTGGCATCGTTATAGGTTTGTAGTTTTGTTGTTCTACAGGATTTTCAATCTTTGATAATTGAGGGCCTTCACCTATTTCTGATAATCTGTTAAGTCTACCACAGGCAGTTATTGATAAGCATAATAGTCCTGCGAATAAAATTTTAATTAACTCTTTGTTTGTTTGTAACATATTTTATCTCCCCAGATCGTTACAATGTCTTTTGCATATGTAAATGCAATTTTTATTCCAAGTTTTCTACTTGAACTAAATTTTTTCCAATTACTTTGGCAAATATATTTTTGTTGGTACTTCTGTTTAAGATTTCGATTACTTGACCTTTAGTGCCATTTTGTCTGGCAATGGCTTTGATAGTTAAATTCATAAATTTGGTTGAATAATAAACATTAACAACATCACCTTTTTTTACTAAGACTGGTTCGGTAATATCTTTATTAGCAAATGAATTGCCTTGTTTTATTCTTCTTTTACTTTGTTTTCTAATAATATCATTTTCATCAGTTATAGTTCTGTTTGATAACTTGTTTACTCTGATGCTTTTATATTCTATATCATCGCTATTGATAATGTCGTTTATATCAATATTTCTAGCAGCTACTGGTATTTCTATTAGCTTATACACTCTTCCTGAGATTGTGTATTCTTCATCTTTATTTTGATATTTTACACTTAATTTAGCCGAGAAGCTATCAGAATTTTTGTTCATGTTTATAATATCTGTGATGAGGTCATATTTAGCATTGACAGGTACATGCACTTCGCTGTTTGATCTGTTTAGTTCTAGTTCAAATTTTGCATCAGGGTCGTTTTTGCCTAGTGCTTTATTGATGCTGGCAATTATTTCTTCTTGGGAAATGATTTGTCCATTTCTTGTTATAGAAACAAAACCAAGTGTTGATCTGATTGGCCAGTTAAGTCCAAGTTTTTTACATAAGCTATAAATGTGGTTTTTAGCAATTGATACTGATTTTCCTGCGGTTGGTGCATCTTGAATTTTTAAATCTTTATTTGGGAAGTCTCCTTCAAAGATGTCTCCTAAAGTTATGATATCATTAGTTATTGTAATGTTTTTCTTTAGGGTGACAATTGGTTTGATATAATCTTTTGGGAGTTCAGATACATATTTTTCTGGATTTAATAATTTATCCATATCATCTGCAATTGCCGAATTGGAGGAAAAAAATCCGGTAATTGCAAGAATAAAAAATGCTAGGAAAAATTTTCTCATTTTATTTTACCTATCTTAATTGGTTAATGGTTGCTAGCATTTGATCTGCTGTTGAGATTACTTTTGAATTCATTTCGTAAGCTCTTTGAGCAGATACTAATTCAGTAATTTCAGATACCACATTTACATTTGAAGTTTCTAAGAAGCCTTGTAAGATTGAGCCATAGCCTTCATTGTTTGGATTGTCAGATCTTGGATTCCCTGAGGCCTCAGTTTCTTGATACATATTGTTACCAATAGCTTCTAATCCTGCTTCATTGGCAAAGGTTGAGAGCTCTAATTGCCCAACATTTACTTCATCAACCTCACCATCCAATTTAACCAAAACTTCACCAGATTTATTGACTGCAATTTCTACAGCATCTTCTGGTATTGTGATAGCTGGTAATACTTGGTAACCATCGTGAGTTACAAGTTCTCCATCTCCATTTCTTTGGAAAGAGCCGTCTCTAGTGTAGGCAATACCTTTACCACTTGGTAGTTGAATTCTAAAATAACCTTTACCTTCAATAGCCATATCTAAACTATTGTCTGTTGCTGTTAGATTGCCGCCGGTTGTGATTCTGTAAACAGCTGCTGTTTTTACACCAAGACCTAATTGGATACCAGATGGTACAACTGTTCCGCTGTCAGTTGATGTTGAGCCTGGTCTTCTGATGTTTTGATATAAAAGATCGTTAAATTCTGCTCTTCTTTTGGTGTAAGCTGTTGTGTTCATATTGGCGATATTATTGGAAATAACATCAACATTAGTTTGTTGTGCCAGCATTCCTGTTGCGCCGATATTTAGTGTTCTCATTTTATTTTCCTCCCGTTAAAATTAAACACCTGCTAAGACATCAAATGCTTTTGACTGTCTATCATGTTCTGCTTCTATCATTTTTTGAATATTATTAAATGAGCGATGTAATTCTATCATTTTGCTCATTTCAATAACTGGTTTTACATTTGATTTTTCTACCATTCCTTGAGAAATGCTGATTTCTTCGGCATCTTGTGGTGGGTTGTCGCTAGTTGTTGTGTATAGCCCACTATGGGTTGCAATTAGTTTTTGTTTGTTTTCAAAGTCAACTAATTTTAATTTTCCAATATAGCCATTTTCTGTACTGATTGAGCCGTCTTGGTTGATTGCGATTTCTCGCTCAGTTGGGGCAAAGAAAAAGGGTGTGTTATTATCAGATAAAACATAGTCACCATTAGAAGTTACTAAGGCTCCATCTGTGTCTAATTGAAATTGTCCTTTTCTGGAATATCTTTCACCATCTGGAGTGTCAATTACAAAGAAAGCATCGGTAGTATTAATAGAAACATCTAAAGGATTATCTGTTGTTTCAAATGCTCCTAGTGAGAAGTCTCTTGCGGTACCGAAGTCCTGCGTAAATCTTACTGTTTCTTTTGATATGCTGTTTT
>DHQH01000120.1:30319-32719 GCA_002410125.1 Alphaproteobacteria bacterium UBA5343 | reverse complement strand
GACGGCTCAATCAGTACAGGATATGCTGTTTTGACTTGGAATCTTTTGTAAATACTCAGCAAATAATGGTTGCTCAGCTTTAAAACCAGATGTGTTTATGTTGGCTAAGTTATTTGCTACAGTGTTTAATTCACGCCAAATTGCAGTTTGTTTTGATAATGCTATGTATCTTGTATTATCCATTTATTTTTCTCCCCAGAAAAAATTTGTCGCAACTATATATGCATTTTCTGTGCCAAGTTTTTAAAATTCTAATTAAAACAATATATTATGCGCTTGGTGTCTTTGATTTTTTTTATAAGTTAGAAGGTTTTTGCTTTTTTCCTGTGAATGATTTGAATTAATACTGTCTTATCTGGCTAATAATGTATATTATTATATCCAAGTGTTATATTAACTAGTGAAAAGGCTTTGAGAGATATGGCTGAAGAAGAATTAGAAAATACAGATAACGATATTGCAGAAATTCCTGCTGACCCTATGAAGAATGATTCACTTTATAAGAAAAAACAATTTTTAATGATTGTTATTCCTATTCTATTAGTGATTGGGGCTGCAGTTGGTTTTTATTTTTCTGGGGTGGCAGATGATAAGCCAATAAAAGTTGATGCTGATTTTGAGTCTGTTGTTGGTGATGAATTGAAAGAGCCTGATAGCGAAATTGTAGATACAGTTTTTTACGATTTAGAAGAATTAGTGGTTAATCTAAATACCAAGGCTGCTAATAGAGGTAATTTGGCAAAAGTGAAAATTGCTTTAGAGCTAGAAAGCTCTAAGGATTTTGGGAAAGTTGAGAGTGTTATGCCTAGAATTATTGATACATTTTTAGTGTATTTAAGGGAACTTAGACCTGAAGAATTAGAAGGGGCTATGGGTATGTATAGGTTAAGAGAGGAAATGTTGATTAGGGTTAATCGTGCTCTTAGACCTGTGAAGGTGTATGATATTAAATTTAAGCAGTTTGAAATTCAGTAGAGTGAAGTTTTAGGAGTATTTATCTTGGTTGATGAAGTAAAAGAAAATGAAGTAGCAAAAGAGGGTGAAGGTGAAAAATCAGCTGAAGAATGGGCTGGTATGGTTGCTGATAAAGAAAAAGCTACAAATAAACAAGATTCAAAAGTTGTTGAAGATGTTCCGTCTAAAATATTGAACCAAGCTGAGATTGATAATCTGTTGGGGTTTAAAGAGGCGGAAGATGATAATGAAGATAGAACAGGTATAAAAGCAATCCTTAATTCTGGTATGGTGTCTTATGAAAGATTGCCTATGCTTGAGATTGTTTTTGATAGACTTGTTAGAATGATGTCTACTTCACTTCGTAATTTTACTCAAGATAATGTTGAAGTTGCAATTGATGATATTGTTTCTATGAGATTTGGAGAGTATTTAAATTCTATTCCTTTGCCAACTATGATTGCGGTATTTAAGGCTGAGGAATGGGATAATTTTGGGCTTATGACTGTTGATTCTTCGCTTACTTATTCAATTGTTGATGTTTTGTTGGGTGGTAGAAGAGGTACTGCTGCAATGAGAATTGAGGGTAGGGCTTATACTACAATTGAAAGAAACTTAATTGAGAGAATGGTACATGTGATCTTTGCAGATTTATCTGCGGCTTTTGACCCGATTTCTCCAGTTACATTTAGATTTGATAGATTGGATACTAACCCAAGATTTGCTTCTATTTCTCGTCCTTCTAATGCAGTGATTGTTGCTAAACTTAGAATCGATATGGAAGATAGAGGTGGTAGATTGGAATTAATGATTCCTTATGCAACTTTAGAACCTGTTAGAGAACTTCTACTTCAAATGTTTATGGGTGAGAAATTCGGTAGAGATAGTATATGGGAAACTCACTTGGTGGAAGAATTATGGCAAACAGAATTAGATGTTAATGCTGTTTTGGAAGAGCAAGTTATGAATCTTAGTAAGGTGACTAGTTGGGAGGTTGGCTCTCAGATGTTGCTTGGTGCGACAACTAAGACTGATGTTAAGATGTATTGTGGTGATATTCCTCTTGTTAAAGGTAATATGGGTAGGAAGGGAAGCAATATTGCGATTAGAGTAACAGATAAGATTAAAGGCAAGAGGTAGGTTTTAATGTCTTTTCAAATTATATTAGATATATTCATAATTATTTTATTAGTTCCTACTATTTATTATGCTGTTAATTTAAATAAAAGGTTGGATATTCTTAGAAAAAGTAAAAATGAATTAATGGAGTTGATGAAAGATTTTGATGCTTCTATGCAAAAAGCCGAAACTGGTATTCCTCAGTTAAAAGAAGTGGCAGATGTGGCTGCAGATAAATTGCAAGGTGAAGTGGCAAAAGCTCAAGTGTTAAGAGATGATATGGAATTTATCAATTCTAGTGCTAATGGTTTAGCGACAAGGTTAGAA
>DHQH01000120.1:28062-30124 GCA_002410125.1 Alphaproteobacteria bacterium UBA5343 | reverse complement strand
ACAAGGTTAGAAAGTTTAGTTTCTCAGGGAAGAGTGAAGATAAAATCTGAGGAGCTTAATATGGAAGAAGTTGCAGTTGGTGAAATTAAAGGAAATGACATAGAAGAAGATTTAGCTCAAGAAGAGATAGATGGTAAATCTAGTAAAACATTGCTTGGTGCTTTGGCTATGGATGATGGTGAAGATTTTAATGTAAGCGATAGATCTGCTGCTGAGAAAGAACTTTTAGAAGCTCTGAAATCTGTGAAGTAAGGAAAAGAATATGTTTGGGAAATTGAAAAATATTAGATTATTGCCGATAGTGATTTTTGTGGCTGCATTAATGGTATCAGTTAGAGTTGGTGATATTTGGAGTGTGGTTAATGAACAATCTGATAGTATCGAAATTTCTGTAAACGAATCTATTGCTGCTGATGATGTGGGGATGAGTGAAGAGGTAACAGAAAAAGAGGGTGATGAAAATCTTACTGATGCTGAGATGGATAATGTCGATTTTTCTAAGGGTGATGTTACAAGAGATAGTAATAGAGTGATGGCAGCTGGAGGGGGATATTCTCAAGCTGAGTTGTCAATTCTACAGGATCTAGCTAATAGACGAGAAGAAATTGATATTAGAGAAGAAAGGCTATCTAAAAAAGTAGTACAATTAAAAGCTGCTGAAAAACAATTAGAGCAAAAAATTATTAAGTTGAAAGAATATGAAGAGCGAATCAAAAAATTATTAGGGCAATATGAAGAAAAACAAGCTAAGAAAATGGCAAGTCTTGTTAAGTTATATTCTACTATGAAGCCAAAAGATGCTGCTAGAATCTTTAATGATTTGGATTTGGATTTATTAATCGATATGTTTGAAAATATGAAGTCAACTACGGCTGCTGCAGTGCTATCAAAAATGAATTCTGATAAGGCACAAATTTTAACTGCAGAACTTGCTAATAGAAAATCTTTGTCAAGGTAATGGGTGAGAGATATTGAATAAATTTTATAAACATAGTTTAGCTTTTATAATTTTTATTGGGGTGTTGTTGGTGAGCATCAATTCTTTTGCTATGTTTAATGAAAAACCTGTAGTAAAGATTAGGGATGGGTATTTAAGAATGATCTTTGAGTGGTATGATGATATAGGATATAAGGCTAGTTCGAAAGATAATAAAATAAATATTGTATTCGATCGTCCAATTTTAGCAGATATGGCAAAAATTGTTAAAAAATCTGGTGGCTATTTGAAGAGTTATAACCAATCAGATGATAAGAAATCTCTTAGTTTTGTAATGTATAAAAATTTTGTTTTAAGAGATTATTTAGATGGTAAAAAAGTAGTGATTGATTTGTTGGGTAAACCTGCAAATATTGTAACTACACCTGATTATAAAGTTTCTAAAATAACACCAAAACCAGCTGTAAAGCCAATGGTTAAGAATGATGGGTTAAGAGTTAGGGTTGGTAAACATGATGGCTTTTATAGATTTGTATTCGAGTGGGATAATAAAGTTGGTTATAAAATAAGTAATTTATCAGACAAGATTGTTGTTAGTTTTGATGATTATAAAGAGATAAGCCTTGATGAGGTGAAAAAATTCTTACCAAAAAATATGCATTATGTAGCATATGAAAAATTAGGCAAAGGAATGAATTTTTCTGTTCCTGGTAAAATATTAAAAGATTTTAGAGTGGGTAATAAAATTATTTTTGATATAGCAGATATTGTTAATGAAGAAACATCAAAAGCTCCAAAACAAGAACCAAAAGAGCAAAATATTCAAGATGAGTTACAAGAAAAATTAAATAAAATTATGGATGGTGAAGAGGTTTCTCCAGCACCTGTTAAGAAAGTGGATAATGAGAAATTACCTGTAGTTGAGCTTACTGAGAACGAAGAGCTGAAAGAAGATATTCCAAATATTGAGAATATAGAAGAGAAGTTGGTAGGTTATAAGTCTGTTAATGATGAGACTGAATTTTTATCTGCAGAAGAAAACTCACTTCCTTCTAGGGTTGTTAGTATGAGTTTGGCTTGGAATGATCCTGTGAATTTAGCTGTGTTTCAAAGACATGGTTATAT
>DHQH01000120.1:22547-27855 GCA_002410125.1 Alphaproteobacteria bacterium UBA5343 | reverse complement strand
AGACATGGTTATATTTGGATAATCTTTGATGAGAAGCAAGATGTTGATTTACAAGATATTAGAAAAAGAGCAGGAGGTTTTATTAAAGAGATAACTCAACTTAGTCACACTAAAGCTACTGTTGTTAGGGTGTTGGTTGATAAAGATATTTCAGCATCGGTGAGGCGAGAAGGTTTGCTTTGGATTATTGATTTCTTAAAAATACCATTTAAACCGAAAAATCCAATTCGAATAGAGCCTAAATTTAATACAGCACATGGTCCTCAATTATTTTTCCATTTGGAACAACCAAGCAATATGATTTCTGTGGTGGACCCAAATATTGGTGATGCATTTTATGCGGTGCCTAGTTTCTCTTTAAATAATGGGGTGGAAGGTTTTAGAAAATATCCTGATTTTGATATATATCCATCTGTGCAAGGAATTGGTATTGGACCTAAGAGTGATGGGTTAGAAATTGATGCTAGTAATAAAGGTGTTGAATTACACTATAAAGGTAGAGGATTATATCTAACAAGAGATGTAGATGCTATTAGAGATTTGAAAAAGTTTGAAAAAGGTGATGATTTATTAGAGCCGTTTGATGTTAGAGGATGGGCTCGAGGTGGAGTGAAATATCAAGTAAGAGATATAGAAAAATTATTATTGATTGTTAGTAAAGCTAATAAACATAATGTTAATTTAGCTAGATTAGAGCTTGCGAGATATTATGCTGCAAATGGTTATGGGGCAGAGGCAATTGGTATTTTAAGAGTGATTGAGGCTTCAAAAAATAATTTGAATGAAGAAGCAGCTTTTTATGCTGTTAGAGGGATTGCTAACTTCTTGATGAAAAGATATAGTGAGGCTGTTAAAGACTTCGGGCATAAAGGATTAAAAGATAATCCTGAAGCTAAATTATGGAAAAATGCAAGTTTGGTAGCTGAGGCTAAATATCCTAAAAAATATTATCAAGATATGATTAATAATGCAGGATTTATCAAAGATTATAGTCCAGAGTTAAAAGTGCCATTAGCATTAATTGGTGCAAAAGCTAGTGTTGATGCTGCAGATGATTTGGCAGCCCAAAACTTCTTAGAGCTTGCTTTTGATAAAAATGCATTGAGTAATAAAAAAGCAGAATATTATTATCATAAAGCTGGTTGGTCAGTTAATACTGGTAATTTGATGGCCGCTGTTAGTGAATATAAAAATGCGGAAGCTGCGAATAGTCGTAAATTTAGTGCGATGGCAAAAAGAGATAGATTGGTTTTATTATATAGATTAGGTAAGTTACCAGTCGATAAAGCTATAGAAGAATTTGAAAGGCTTAGATATTATTGGCGAGGCGATGATTTTGAATATAGTGTGCTTACAAATTTAGCTGATTTTTATATTGATAAAGATGATTATACAAAAGTTTTAAGACTCTTAAATGAAGTAGATAAAATCTATGAAGGAAGAGAAGAAGCCAAATTGGCAAAAGAAAGAATGGCAAAGTTATTTGCAGAACTTTATGTTGGCGGTAAGGCTGATAATATGCCACCAATTAAAGCGATTGCACTTTTCGAAGAGTTTAGACATTTGGTGCCAAAAGGTGATATGGGTAATCAGATGATTAGAAAACTAGCTGATAGGTTAATAGCTGTTGATTTGTTAGTAAGAGCAGAGCATTTAATTGAAAATCAAATAGTAGCTAATTCGTTTTCTACAGAAGAAAAAGCTAGAATGGGTGCTAAATTATCACTTATCTATCTAATGGATGAAAAACCAGAAGAAGCACTAGCAGCTCTTAAACAAAGTCATGAGGATCATATTTCAGATGAGCTCAAATTCCAAAGAAAGAGATTAAAAGCTAGAGCTTTGGCTGATATTAATGAAATAGATGATGCAATAGAATTAATTGGATCAGAACAAGACAAAACAACTCTTCTTCTTAAAACAGAAATTTATTGGAAAGCTAAAAAATGGGCAGAAGCCGCTGACACAATTAGAGAGTTAATTGAGCGACCAAAAGTAAACAAACCAATTGGGGATGAACAAGCTCAACTAGTAATTGATTGGGCAACTGCTCTAAAACTCGCAGGAAGAGATACTGTTCTAGTTAGGCTTAGAAAAAATTTCTTACCATATTTCAAAGGTACAAAATATAGCGATGCCTTTAATCTCCTTACAATGGATTTGGAAGATTCTCATATAAATACCAAGTCTCTTGATTTAATGGTGGAACAGGCTGAGGGGTTCAAAAGTTTCATAGGCTCATATAATTTGTGATTCTAGCTGTTATTTTGTTGTCGATTATATCGTCATGTAGTAGTTTCTACACATCCTCCATAATTTCCTAAAACTAACTTGCTATAATCCCAAATTAGGGCTGTGCCTAAAGCTTGACATATAAAATTAAAGTTCTATTAGAGTCTAGCATCTATCTCTTATAATCAAAGATTAATTCTAGTCTTCGTTTTTTGCATGAAATCACATCAAATTTTGTAACTTTTATATTAGATAAAATTTTTACTTGATTTTATATAAAATCTTATATAGCATTTTATAGACAAAAATTTCTTATTTTTTAATTTTTAACCTTTATTTTTATGAAGACAAGCATTAGTACAACGATCTTTGATCGTTTAAAATACACTCGTAGCTATGCTACGGCGAAGAGTGTTTTAAAAGGGCAATCAAATGCCCAAAAGTTGGTGGAGTTTTCTGAAATATGTGTTAATTCGCCAGTTTTAGCGGCGATATTTGATACGGTTCCAGAGGAAAGTCGGCAGTCGGTGGCTGATAGGATTGCCCCAGAGTGCAGAATGGAGGTTTATTCAAATGTAGAGAATAAACATGCATTATTAGAGTGTTGGGGAGAGGTTCTTGTAGGCAGTATTGTTGCTCCGATAGTGAACCATCGTAAGGTGGCGGAGTTTTACAATGAATGGCCAAGTGATTGGGATACAAACATAGTTCCAATCATCAAGAAGGGCATATTGCGACAGGTGTTGCGATATGTTGATGAGCCTCAACAATTCTTAATCGCTGTGGGTGATGAGGATGTTGTTCGGATGACTAAGGCGGTTGTTCGACAACAGGACTTCCAACAGATTTGGGGTAACCTTGCTGAAGATCGGCAGGAGAGGTTATCCAATAAAGTTCCTGCCCATTTCCTCGTGAAAGAAGAGACTACTTAAAACTTGCTAAAGTAATGAAGAGTTCTGCTATTATGCAGGGCTCTTTTTTTTGTCCTCGTCTTTTGCACCACTAATCGTGATTTTACGAATAATAAAAAATTCACGTATGAATTGCTACGCTAGAATTTTTGATTTTCTTAAATCACTTCTATTGGCACAAAATCCATCAGACAATATGTCTTGGTCTTTTGTATAAAAGAGGGGATTTAGGATTAAGTATTGATTTTGTCTAATTTTGAGGATAGGATGAAATTTGAGAATAAATTATTAAAAATACAAATATACTAAATTATTGTGCTTATGGAAAAAACAAGACAAGAATTCTTTTTGGATAAATTCCAAAAGGTATTTAAATACGAACAAGCCGAAAGCTTTGTTGAGCAATTGGTTGCTGAAGATTTCGAGGAAGGAGATATTTTAGCTACTACTAAGACTATTTTCCCTGAGATTACGAACCCAATATCTGCTGCGGTTATTATTGATCGTTATGATATAGCAGAAGGTGAGATGGTATCTTTATTAAATGAGGATATTATATTTTGCTCAAGGATAATTCTTTATACTAAGTTTCCCAAGATATTGGTAAATAAATATGGATTAGATCGGATTAAGAAAATCTTTCAGAAGGAAAATAATGCTGATGTGTTGGCAACTTATTTTACCAATGTTGATAAAAGTTTGAGAAATCAACTGGTAGCAGGATTATCAGAAGAAAGACATAAGTGCTTATGTAAATCAGTTATGGAAAAAAAGTTTTCTGAACTACTTACCAGATTGAAGGAGGTATCGGGATTGGTTTTGGATTTATCCAAAGGTGATGCGGAAGAGGTATTGAAAATATTATCTCCATGGCAACAAGAAATTGTTTCTGCTGTGGTGATGATGAGAACGAATTAAATTTTAATTAAAAAAAAATTATATGAAAGAAAAATATGAAGTTCTGATCGATGCCCTTGAAGCAAGAGATACTGAATGTGGTTGGCGATCTGTACTGCGGGATTATACCGTGGTAGATATGATAGCTATAGCTCCAGAAATTAAAACAGGGGCGTTGTTGTCTTTGATGTTTGACTGTTATGTCATGAGTTGCGGAAGCAATGATGTGATTAATAAGCCTGAAAAGGCAACAGTCAAATTTACTAATGCTCTATCAAATGAGCAGAAAGCGAAGCTCTTAATTGCTTCTAATAAACAAGAAGAATTACTCCATATTTATGGAAAGGGAGTAGTTCTTAAGATGTTGGAAGCTGATTATAAGTCTAAAGACCTTATTGTTGAAATATTTGATGATTGTCCTAAAGAGTGGGATAGAGATGTTTTGACTAAGGTTGAAGGCGATGAACTAATCGCTGTGTTTATGGATTTATCCTATAAGGATTTATTTGTAACAGCAATGGCTGAATGGCAAAGAATATTTTTTGTTAATAAAGCTACAGATGAGCAGTTTAAGGAGTTTTGGAGTGTCTTCCCTTATGAAGATAAGGAGAAGTTTAAATGCCAAATTCCTCATAAGTTTAGGCAGTTGATTGCCTAAAAAAAGCCTCGCAGTTTTTGCGGGGCTTTTTTGTGTCTTCGTATTTTTTATAAAATCTTTCAAATATTGTGTTTTTGTATTGAATCAATAAAGTATAACTTATTATGATGTTCGAGTGTGACAGGAGGTATTAAAAGATTTCACAATAGTGGTTGGGTGTTTAATTAGATATTATATGTTGCTTTTGTATATATAATGTTTTATGGTGCGGGCTTAAAAAGAAATTATTAAAAAATATAGATATGTTTAATTTAAAAAAATTATTATGAGTGCATTAGTGGATACTAAGGTGAGGCAACTTGAAAAGGTTAGAAATCAAGAAGAAGTTGCAAAAATTTTAACAGGTGTTCGAGAGGACACTATGATTGAGATTATGAAAAAATTAAAAGATCCCGTGATGTCGGGATATGTATTTAACAGTGTTAAAACATTGCAAAAAGAAGCAGTGTCAGCGATGTCTGGAGCTTTCAGATTGGAAGTTATCAGATACACTGATAAAAAGAGAGCATTGATTAATGCTCTTGGAGTAAGGTTTGTAGAAGGAGTCGTTTCGGCTACTTCAGATTTTGAATTGAAGGAGATGTATGTTGATAATGCTCCTGAAATTTGG
>DHQH01000120.1:0-22365 GCA_002410125.1 Alphaproteobacteria bacterium UBA5343 | reverse complement strand
CCTGAAATTTGGAGAGCGGTTTTTAGAGAGGCTGCTCAGCTTGAAAAAGTATAAAATTTTTACTATAAAGAAGTCCTAGCGAAAGCTGGGATTTTTTTATGCCCAATTTATAGGGTCTGAATGTTAGTGGATTATAGGCTTTAAAGAGATTTTTACATAGTTTTTTATGTAATGCTTGATTTTGTCTAAAGTTTTGTTTATATTGCTGGTAGATGTTAATTATTCTTTTTAAAATTTTTCTTATTTTTGAGTGTTTTTACTCCCGAATGGGAGTTTTATATATTAACCTTTAATTTAAAATTTTTTGACTTATGACAACACAAGAATTGTTAGAAGGTCTACAATCCGTAAGGATTTGTGGAAGGCACTGCACACATTCAGAATGTGAAGCAAGCTATGTCGTCCCTTATATGCTTGAAAAAGCAGGGAATGAGGTTGTGAAAAATATGTTGAGGGAAAACCCTGTTGAATGGGTATTCGCTCAAGTGATTAATTTTTCCTATGATGAGGATAGTATAAAAGACTATGTTTCAGTTATGGGGAAAGAGTTGGAACCAAAAGTTCTCGATTTGCTTGATGATCCGATGGATCTTATGCAGTATATGTCGAAAGATGAAGTTTCGGCTTATGTTGCAGAAGATT
Organism: Alphaproteobacteria bacterium UBA5343; assembly: GCA_002410125.1. Classification (GTDB taxonomy): domain Bacteria; phylum Pseudomonadota; class Alphaproteobacteria; order RF32; family UBA5343; genus UBA5343. The sequence goes on along the minus strand of DHQH01000120.1, from coordinate 21,723 downwards.
ACAACCGGTACCCACTTGTTGGGTGGTATTTCGATGAGGATGAGGTAGAGCAGGAAGAAGAAGCGATTGAGCTTCAAACCAATATTGACCTTTGTAAGGAAGACCAATTGGATGACCTTTTAGATCAGTATGGTGTTTTTACTGTTCGCAGGATGGCTCGCATGACTGATGACACAAGCATGATTGCTTGGGTATTGCAAAATGTTTCTGAAAAATGGGTTGAGATAATTGCTTTGGCAATTACGATACCTGAATATCAGGAAAATTTCATTGCTAATGTGCTTGATTCCATGGCAAATGGTCAGAAGGCAATTTTAATTTCTTACTTGGAGGAAAAACAAGTAATGGAATATGTTGCTGCTAATCATGATTTTCGATACCCAGCTGTTGCTTGGTATTTTGAGGAACCTGAGAATGCCCCTGAGGGGATGGAAACTGAAGTTGAAACTGTAGTAAATTAAATTATCATGGACGCACAAGTTTTAGCTGGTAAAATCCATGCCATCAAGGATGGTGAGGGTTTTGGGAAACTTTTGGATAATGAAAATTTCACCGTTGGTGACTTATTGGCAGTGATACCTGTGGTGTCATCTTGGCCCAATAAAGTCGCTAAGAAGAGGCTTCATATTCTTTTCGATGGCTTTTTTGCATTTGGTTGTAAGCCCGTTGAAGTCGAAGAAGATGAAGATGTTCATAAAGCCGAGTTGAATCGTTTCCGATCAGGTATTGCCTTTGTTGATTCAATACCAGAAGGGTGCAAATATCCACTTTTGAAAGTAACTTCAGAGACAAAGTATCTCATAGAATATATGGGAGTTAATTTTGTTCAAGGGCTTTTGGAAGAAAAAGGAGATGCTGAGACTATTGCCAAATGCTTTGATGCTGTTGTTGAGCACGAGGTGCTTGGAGACGAAGATGGTCGGTTGATGGCTTCAGCTTTGAATGCTTTTGAAATGCCAGATGTTTTCGAGGCGGTTGAGATGAAGGAAGCTCTTTTAAGAGTTGTATCAGATTCTCATAAGGAAAACCTTATTGAGAGCCATTCTGAGGACACTGAGACTTTCGATGCTTTCTGGGAGGCATTAGACAATGCTCAGAAGGAACTGCTTCGGGATTTCTATCCTCATGATTTATATGAGGCAGAGGTTGATATTGAAGTTCTTGGGGATGATGAGGTTGTTGTTCCTGAGGAATTTAAAGACTGTATCGGAGGATTTGAAGATGATGCCATAATGGCATCTGAAGGAGTTGGATATGGTTTTGAAGATGAAGAAGATTAGTATAGTGCAAGCTATGCTATGGAAATAAAATTAAGGTCTTTGTGTTTATACAGAGGCCTTTTTTTTGTGCTCAATTTATGGGAAGTGGGGAGTGATGATTGGTAGGTAAATGTTTTAGTATTATATTGGTTTTATAAGATCTCTCGACTTCGCTCGAGATGACAATAGTGGAGGCTCGAGATGACAATAGTGGAGGCTCGAGATGACCCAACTTGTTGGGGGAGTTAGGGTAGTGTTACTTTACGAGATTGCCACGGGCTGAAATCATCGCAATGACGGAGTGTAGGAGATGATGGGCTTAGATATTTAGTTAGATTGGCATATTGAGGATTTCTTGATATGCTTTTACAGCACTATCTCTTACTGTTACCACAGTCTCTAACGCTATTTCAGCAGAGTTTACAGCTTGTACAACATCTCTCATATCTGCTTGGCCTGCGATTGCTTTCATTGAAAGGTTTTCACTTTTCTTAGTGGCATCTACAGTGTCTGATACAACATTTTTTACAAGCTCTTTAAAAGTGCCTTGTGGTTTTGGTGTGTCGGCTTCATTGGTTGAAATAGCAGAGTTTATTTTTTTTGCTACATCTTGATAGGCAAGTAATGCATTAGTTATGTTAGAATCGATAGCGTTCATTTTTTAATACCTCTAAATTTACTTTAATAAATCAATTGTGCTTTTCATCATATCTTTTGATGTTTTGATTATATTTAGGTTTGCTTCATAGCTTCTTTGCGCTTCTTTCATATCCATCATTTCCACTAATGGGTTTACATTTGGATATAATACATAACCATCTGCTCCTGCTGATGGGTGGTGTGGGTCGTATTTTTTGTTAAAGTCTGACTTATCTTTTACTACCTTGTCAGCTTCTACTATATCAGCTCCTGTATTTTTATCAAGTGCTGCTTTGAAAGTTACTACTTGTCTTTGATATGGTTTGCCACCTTTGGTCTTAGCCACAGAATCGGCATTTGCTAAGTTTTCTGAGATAATTCTGAGTCTCTTAGCTTGAGCCTTCATGCCTGATACAGCAATATCTGAACTTGTTGATAAGTCTCCCATGTTCTAATTTCTCCTAATTCTTACCAAGAGATGTTTTAATCAAATCAGAATATTTTTTATATAATGAAGTAGTAGCATTATATTGTTCAGTAGTTTTTCTGACGATGTTCATCTGCTCTTCTAAGTTTACACTATTTTTAGTGATAGTAGTTTCATATGGTTTTCTTATCTCTGAGGTCTTAAAATCACCCGCAGATCTGTTTACTCCAAGTTTATGTTTAGGGTTAGTAATAACCGCATTAGTGTTGCTTGGAGATAGGTGATTTGGATTTGTGATATAAGGATTTGAAGATAGAGTTTGTTTTAATTCATTTGAAAAATCAATAGGTTTTAGCTCTCTGGCTTTAAAACCAGGTGTGTCAACATTTGCAACATTTACAGATGTTGTTTTTTGTTTTTCAGATAGCCAATCCATTTTTTTATCGGCCATCTGGAAAAGTGCTAAACTATTAATATCCATTTTCTCTCCCCACCCAATTTAATTGGGCTTAACTATTTTCTTATCTTATTTGAACATCTAGTTCAATCTTATTTATCATTTCATTCACATATATGCAAAAACTATGCCGTATTGTATTGTGGGTTTATGATGCTTTATGATTTTCAACTAATATTTTCTGTGGTAATCATATTTTTATGGTAAATAAAATTGAACAAGCAATAGAAAAAAATAAGAAAGAGCATTTCTCTGTCGCAGTTGCTTTAAAGGATGAGATTAAGAAAAAAAAGCCGCCAATAGTTACCGCTAGTGGTAAGGGGGCTATGGCTGAAAAAATCTTACAAATTGCTTTTGATAATGATATAAAAGTTAGGCAAGATGCTGATTTGGCAGAAATATTATCAGCAATTGATATTGATAGTGAAATTCCAGTAGAGGCATTTGCTGCTGTGGCAGAAATTATGAATTATGTATATGCAGAAAATAAAGAGTTAGATGTATCGCTGTTTGATAACTAAGACATCTTGCTTGTTTTGTATGTTTTTTTAATTTATCTTTTTAAGAAATATGATTTTGGGGTGAAAAATTAAATGATGTATTTTGATACAATCTTATCTCTTGTATTTGTGATAGGCTTAATTTTAGTTGTTGCCTATATCTCAAAAAGATACGGAGTTTCTGGTGTTAATAATCTAATTAATAAAGCTAGCAATGGTAAAAAAACTAGACTTGATATTATTGAATCTAGACGAATCGATGCTAGAACAAATTTAGTATTAATCAAAAAAGATGATAAAGAGCATTTAATTGTTGTGGGTTTAAATCAAATAAAAGTGATAGAGTAATAATGAAAATAAAATTAGACATTTTTAAAAATAATAAAAAAATATTTCTAGGTTTAGCAGTTTTTTCTGTGATTTTTAGCTTAGGGTTAATTTATTTTGTAAGTCCTGCAAATGCTCAAAGCCTAACAGTTGATTTGGCAGATAATACAGGGTCTACAACAGGGCGAATCGTGAATATGGTTTTACTCTTAACCGTATTATCTCTTGCTCCATCAATCTTAGTTATGACAACCTCATTTACTAGATTAATAATAGTATTCTCAATAATTAGAAGTGCTCTTGCAACCAATACAACACCTCCAAATATGGTAATGGTGTCACTAGCCCTGTTCTTAACATCTTTTATTATGATGCCAACCTTTGAAAAATCTTGGGAGCAAGGTATCAAGCCAATGGTTGAGGAAAAAGTAGAAATGACCGAAGGTTTAGAGTTAGCAATGGGGCCAATAAAAGATTTTATGCTAACAAATACCAGAGAAAAAGACTTACAGTTATTTATGAATCTATCAAATACAGAAAAAACCGAATCTATGGCAGATGTGCCTCTAAAAGTAGCAATTCCATCATTTATGGTTAGTGAATTAAGACGAGCATTTGAAATAGGTTTCTTAATCTATGTACCTTTTTTAATTATCGATATGGTGATAGCTTCCGTTCTGATGTCTATGGGTATGATGATGTTACCACCAACCATGCTGGCAATGCCATTTAAATTAATTTTCTTTGTGTTGGTTGATGGGTGGTATCTACTTTGCGGGTCACTCGTTCGCTCCTTCGCTTCTGGTTGATTCTATGGTCACCTAATACAGAATTTTCAAATAAGCCAAAACTCACCTATGAATTGCTAGGCTCAAGTTTTGGCTTTTCTTAATTCTTATTATCTGACTCATATAATGCAAAGATTACGGATTACCTCTTACTAATGGGATTAGTTTTTCTTCGAGTTCTGTAATTATTTTATCTAGTTCTTGAGATATTTTATCCTCTTCTTTAGAGGTAATCATCCATATTTTTTCCATCCACTTATAAGCTTGTTCATCATTATCTCTAAAGTTTTGTAAAGTGAATATATTTGCGGATATATTTTTAATAATTTGTTGGATTCTATCAAAGAGAAATTCAATATCTTGACCTAAGAATATATGTGTTTTTAATCTTAATTTGTATAATTGAGCAAAATTATGACCTTGTTTATCAAACCTTAGTCGAAAGATAACCCCTTGAGTGTTGGGTATTTTAAAAAAGCCATGTTTATCGTTGGTTGGTTTTTGCTTTTCTATGTATTCTTTTGCTTCTATTGTTTCTGAGGTATAACCAAAGGGATTTCTTATTGAGTCAATACTTTCTCTTACAAGGTGAAAGTTTTCAATTATTTCAGCTGCTAAATCAGCATTTTTTCTTTCTATATCTTCTTTATATCTATTGGCTATGTCATTCCGCTTTGCTTCCTCTGTTTTTGTCTTGGACTTAAGCCATCCTTTAATGCCAATAAAAATAGGGACGATTGCTATTAGTAATGTTGCGACTGCTGTTGTCCAATTAGGTATGTACTCTATCCAAGTAAGTTCTGGAGACTGTAGTATTATTGTTTTGATATGATCATGCATAATTTAAGACCCTGTATGTTGGAAGTAAAATACTAATATATCAATAATAATAATAAGTTTAAATCTATATATAAAAAACACCCCCTAGTTTTAGGGGGTATTGGAGTTTGAATTATTTAATAATTCTAATATTTAGTAAATACTAGATTATCAGTGTTTCTTCTATCTAGGATTAAAACACGACCAGTAAATACTTGACGGTTTCTGTTGTATCCAGCTAGTATGAAATTGTTTTGATACATAGAGGCTAGACAGAAGGTTTCACCATTAATTTTTGTGAGGGCTTTTGCTTCTAATTTTGTAGATACAATTCCTAAGAAGTGGGAGTTTATCATTAATAGAACAAAGAATGCTACAGATACTGCATTACAAATAGTAGTATTGTGTCCTTTTTTAAGATAGAAAAATACCACTAAGAAAAATACCACAGTAATATAAATCATTTCAGTTGGAATGTTACCTGTTGAAACAGTTGTGATTAGTCCTGAACATATATAAACAGCAGTTACAGCTGTAGAGGTTGCAGCAAAAAAGTCAGCAATTTTTTCACTTCTGCCGATTTGTTGTCCTTTTTTGATAGATAGCATTTGAGCAGTTAATACAGAAGCCGATGCTATAGCTAATAAAGAAAATACTACTATTGTTACGGTTGGATTTAGGGTTAAGAGATAGATAGGTAGTTCATATTCTCTCATTTTCCCTGTTTGGAATGCATATGAAATAATGAATGATGCTGCTATAACAAAGAAAATTCCAACCATGATAGTGATTGGACTGGTGCTTTTAAATAAAGATTCTGATAGATTATCAGATGTAATTTCTTTTTCTTTGTTTTCTAGGTCGTTATCTGCCATTTTCCCCTCCTAAAATAAGTAGAATTATCATCATCTTATACTATCAATAGTTAATTTATAATTTATTTTTATTAGTTTTTATCTTCTATTGAAGTAAAAGCCTTCAGACTGGTTTATAAACAATATTATATTTTGATTTTGGTAGATATTTTATGCTATAAGAAATAAAATATATTTTTTAGGGAAGGTTTGGATAAATGTCTAAAGTAAGCGTTGATATAATATTGTGTAGAGCAGGGAGTATGAATAATTATGCCTATTTATTAGTTGATGAAAAAACTGGTAAATCAGCAATTGTTGACCCATCAGAAGTTACTCCTATTGTTAAAGTTCTAGAAGCTAAAGGTATAGAGTTAGATTATATTTTAAACACGCATCATCATTATGATCATACTGATGGAAATATTGAGTTACAAAAGATTACAGGTGCAAAAATTGTTGGTAATAAAAAAGATGCAGCTCGTATACCAGGTATAAATATTGAAGTTGAAGATGAGTTTTTATTGGGGGAGTCAAAGGCTAAAATTATTGAGATAGAGGGGCATACGAAAGGTCATATTGCTTTTTATTTTGAAGAATCGAAAGATATATTTACAGGTGATGTTCTATTCTCGCTGGGATGTGGTGGAATGTTTGAGGGAACTCCTGAAGAGATGTGTGAGAGCTTAGAAAAATTAAGTCAGTTGCCAGATAGTGTGAGAGTTTATCCAGGGCATGAATATACAATGCATTGTGCTAGTTTTGCTCTTTATGTAGATAGGGATAATCAGAATTTGGTAAATTATGTGATGGAAGCTAAAGAAAAACAGCAAAAGGGGCTTCCGACAATTCCATCGACGATTGGTAAAGAAAAAAAATGTAATCCCTATATGAGGGTGTTTGATAAAGAGTTTAGAAATAAAATAGGAGTGGCAAATGCTACTTCTGTAGAGGCTTTTATTGGGTTGTTGAATAGCTAGTTCTACTAGGGTTAAGAGCCATAAAATTAGTTGTAATTTTTGGAGTTTTTGGTTTATAGGCTTTTGAAATATGTGGGGTGTTGGTAATTTTTGAGAACTTGCACCATCTTTGTCTTGCCCATTTTAATTCTGCAAAGTTGAATGCTCCCGATTCAATGTTTCTACCATTGCTTGACAAGTGATTAGCTGCTGCAATTAAATCATCGATATTTAATTCTTCTTTTCTGTTTAATAAGATTATCGATCCTGTATCAACAAAAGAGCCTGTTTCTAAAAAAATTTTTATGCCTTGGATTTTTTGATTGTTAGAATCTTGTAAATGGGTTTTAGTGATTTTAGTTTTTTTGGTTTTATGAAACTCATCCCATTGTTTTTGTATTGTCACTAAATCGGTATTTTCTTTTAAATTTAAAGGCATATTGTCCCCCTACTCAAATACAGCTGTTTGGACAAATATACAAAAACAGAGACTAAGAGTCAATTATTATTGATTTTTAGATTTTAATTGTCCGCAAGCAGCCATAATATCTTGTCCTTTTGATACTCTGATAGGGGCTGCAAAGCCTTCACTTTCTAATATTTGAGAGAATTTTATAATAGTTGATTTTGGTGAAGTTTGATAATCACATCCAGACCAAGGGTTAAATGGAATTAGATTAAATTTTGCACCTATTTTTCTTTTTTTGATTTCTTTTGCTATTTCTCTGGCATGTTCGGGTTTGTCATTTATGCCTTTTAGCATTAGATATTCAAAGGTTATATACTGTCTGCCACCGGTGATTTTTTGATATTCTTTGCATGCATCTAAAACACCTTCTAGAGGGTATTTTTTATTAATTGGCATGATGTGATCTCTAATCTCATTGTTTGGAGCATGAAGACTAAGTGCTAGTTTACACCCCACTTCTTTAGCAATAGTTGTGATGTGAGGGGTGATACCTGAGGTGGATAGGGTAATTCTTCTTTTAGAAATAGCAATACCATCACCATCAGTTAATATTTTTAGAGCTTTAATTGTGTTTTTTAGATTATGTAAAGGCTCACCCATACCCATAACAACGATATTTGATAAATATCTGGTTTCATCAATTGGAGATGGCCACTCACCATAGGAATCACGAGCGGTCATAAATTGAGATACAATTTCGGCTGTGTTTAGGTTTCGCTCAAGTTTTTGAGAGCCTGTGTTGCAAAATGTACAACCTACAGCACAGCCAATTTGAGTAGAAATGCAAACAGCACCTCTATCGTCTTCTGGGATATATACGGTTTCGACTTTTCTTTTATCATCAAAACCTAAAAGCCATTTTCTGGTTTTATCAGTTGAGGTTAGTTCTTTAATAATTTCTGGTCTTTTAACAGTAAAATGTTTTGATAATTTTTCCCTTAATGATTTTGAAAGGGTTGTAAAATCATTTATATCAGTTTTACCTTGATTATAGATAAGATGCCAAATTTGTTTAGCTCGAAATGGTTTTTCACCTAATTCAGCTAAGATTGATTGTAATTCTAGTTTGTCGAGTCCTATTAAGTTATCCACTGTTTGGGTCCTTATCTAAAAACAACTTTACTGGTCGAGTCTATGGGATTAATATTATTTTATTGTTAAAGATTTATGAGCTGTAATATATCTTTTTTATAGCTTTGTAAAGGGTTAGTTTGAGTTGATCTTTTATATTTTGGCTTTGTTTTCTGGGAACTAAACATAAGCTATTAGAGTAATTTAGAGTAGTTGAAAAAAGATTATTTTGTAGTAAAGTGTTTCTTAGAGTATTTTGAAAAGGGAGTGAGGGCAATTCGCTCCCTTTTCTTGTGCTTATTTATATTTTAGGGCAAGCATCATTGATAGCTTTATAAGCATTTGTGAATCCCTTTAGAGAGTAAGTGTCTCTGGTTTTAGTTCCTCTAACTGATTCTCCGTGGACTATCATTTTATAACCGTTTTTCATAGCATTTACGATGGATTTATCAATTGATTCACTAGGTGCCCAAGCTCTATCTTTTTGGGTGAACATATTAAAATCTTTTTTGCCAATTCTAAGTTTTAATTGTGAGCCTTTTTTATGCTCATATCCAGATACGATGCTTACAGTATCAAAACTGTTATTGGTTAATCTGTGAGTAACAAGGGCATAAATATCGCCTCTTTTGGTGTATTTACCCTCTTCTTTTTTTGGGGTTGAGGCCATATAGCAGATTTTTCCTGTGGTATCGATATAGCTATAGGCTACCCAATCATCATATTCTCCAATGATTTTAACGTCATTAGCTTTAGCTGTATAAGTCATTAAAAATAATGAGAAAATCGTAATAAAAAATAGTTTTTTATTCATATTTATATCCTTGGTTTTTAATATCATTATTTCAATAGTAAATGATATTTATTAATTTATTATTATTTTACGAGTTAAAAGGGGGTGAATATTTAAAAATAGTGATTAAATCCAGTAAAAATCAAGGTTGTTTCGTGATAATTGGTGTAGAGTTTTGAGATATGATGACGAATGTAGAATTTAGAATTGATAAGAATGGTAACTGGTTTTATTTGGGAAATATGGTTAATGAGAAAGAACTGGTTTGTTTTTTATCGGCATTTTTAAGAAGAGATGATGATGGAAGTTATTTTTTGCTTTTTGATAAAGAGAGAAAAGACATTATTGTAGAAGATGCTCCTTTTGTGGTAGCAGAGTGTTATAGGGCTGGAGATGGGCAAGAGCAAGTACTTAGTTTTAGGACGTGTACAGATAGGATAATAACTCTTGATGATGGTGCAAAAATCGTAAAAAAAATTGAAGAAAAACAAGAAAGATATTATATTATCTTTGGTGAAAATATGGAGGCTAGACTTTCTAAATTAGTTGTGTATGATTTGTTTGACTTAGTTGAGTATGAACATGATTGTGCAAATGGTATTTGCGGGGTCTGGAGTAGTAATAATTTTTTCCTATTAAGGTAAGTTTTTAATGATTGTTAATCAAAAGATAGAGTTATCAAAATTTATAGATCTGAATGAAATCTCAGTGGTCTTTGACATTATTGCAAAAAATGGTGGTGTAGCAAGATTTGTTGGGGGCTTTGTTCGTGATGCTTTGATGGGATATAAAAATGAAGATATTGATATTGCAACGGATTTGTCAGCTCAGGAATTAATCGAAATTTTTGATGATTATGGTTATAAAACTGTGCCAATAGGAGTTAAACATGGAACTATTGGGGTGGTTGTTAAGGGTAAATGCATCGAGATAACTACACTTAGAGAAGATGTTTATACAGATGGACGACATGCGAAAATTAAATATACTGATAGCTGGGAAGTTGATGCGGCAAGGCGTGATTTGACCATAAATGCGATTTATTCAGATATTGATGGTAATGTTTTTGATTATCATAATGGATATGATGATTTGATGAATGGTAGGATTAGATTTATTGGTAATCCTAAGCAAAGAGTTGAAGAAGATTATGTGAGAATTCTGAGGTTTTTTAGATTCTATGCAAAATATGCGAGCGATAAAGCGGATAAGAAATCACTTAGGGCTTGTGTTGAAAATGCAGATAAGATTGTAAAGCTATCAAATGAGAGGGTTAGAATGGAGTTCTTCAAAATCCTAAGGTTAGATGATCCAGTAAAAGCGATAAAATTGATGAGAAGAAGTGGAGTTATGGACTATTTCTTGCCAGAGGCTAAGCCTGCTTATGACCTTAGTAGATTGGTGAGATTAGAAAATAAAATAGGGTTGGGTTTGAAAAGAAGTGCGATTAGACGATTAGCGGTTTTGGTTAATGCCGATGAAGATTTAGCAGATAGTTTAGCAAAAAGATTTAGGGTTTCAAAAGATGAGAAACAAAGAATTATAGCATTAGCTAAAGGTAAGAGATATAATTTCTCAAATATTAAATCTGTTAATAAGTTTCTTTATAAAAATCCAAAAAAAATGTTTATTGATATTTATTGTAAACAAGCATCTCGAAAAAGAGATTTGAAAATCGAAGATGTGAAAAATATGATTAAATATGCTTATGATTTTGAAGCAAAAGAATTTCCAATTGGCGGTAAAGATTTAATTGCTCAAGGAATTCCGAAGGGAACCAAAGTTGGACGAGTAATAGGGGTTCTTTAGGATTATTGGATTAAAGAGAATTTTCAGCCGGGTAGAGATGAGTTGCTTAAAAGAGCAATTCGTTTTATATAATCTTCGTCTTTTGCACTCTCATAGGTATCTAAACTCACATTCGTTGCTATCGCTTCCTCTGTTTGTTAATATATTACTATGACCTTGCAGATAAAACAAACAAGTTGTTGTTTATTTTACTTAGCGGTTTCATCATCTTCATAGGTAAATTAGAGGTTAATGCACCAATTCAGCTATAATATTTCAATGCACTTTTATTAAAGTTTTTGAAATATAAGCTATCATTGATTTTACAGATAAAAAAGTAAAGTTGTTTACTCTTTTACTTAGCAATTGCACAAAACCCTTCAGATTATTCTAGTAATTTCAATTAATTTTTTCAAATTTGCTATAATTAGTGATTTGTGATATGATAAGGCATTAATATCGTAATAATTTAGGTTATATAAATGAAAAATGAGATTAAAACAGGAATAAGGAAGGCAGTATTTGGAGCTTTAGTTACTTTGATAGCAACAGGGGCTTTGGCTAATAATAAGACACAGTTAAATGATAATGATGCTGAGCAATCAGAAAATAATGATAAAAGAGTGAAAAAAACATATTCTGCTAAAGAGTTTTTAAAAAGCTATAAAGCTATGGAGTTTTCTAAAGAAGAAGCAGATGATTTTGCTGTGGCAGTTATGATAGGAAGATTGGTTAATAGTGATTATAGCCGAGATTTTTCTACTGGTAATACAACTGAGCAGACAATGTTGTTTTATTATCAAAGTGAGGTGTCAAAAGGTAAAAGCTATGATGATATATATGAGAAACTAGCTAAAAAATTCACTATTTATAGGGGCAAGACTTCTACAACTGTAACAAGCTCTGGCGGTAAGTGTATTAGAGAAGAACATATTAACACTTCTTTAGGTAAGAGTATATTTATAGGTCTTGATGCTAAGATTATTCAAGAAGAAAAAATGATGATGGCTATTAGAGCTAGATTTAAGGATAATCCAGAAGAAGCAAAAGAGTTATTAGAAAAATATAATAAGGAAATACTTGCAGAAAAGAAAGCACTAGATAAAGAACTGAAGGAAAGAGCTAAAACTGTAGAAAATGGTTCTAGCACACAAATAAGTGCTAAAGAAAAGTATAGGATTTGGACAGAAAAGAAAGCTGCAGAATATGAGGCTTGGAAAAACAGGATGCTTAAAGATAGATAGAATTATTTAAATAATCCTATTTGTCTCATGGCTTCTGATAAGACCATTGCACCAGATATTGCAACATTTATAGATCTGGCATTTTCATTCATAGGGATTATTACCTTGCCATCAGCAAAATTATGAACTTCATCTGGAACACCTGCAGATTCACGACCTAAGAGTAATAAATCATTCTCCCTATATTCAAATTTGGTAAAATTGGTAGATGCTTTGGTTGAAAGTAAGATTATACGACCATATTGTTCAGGGTTTTCTTTTCTATATGATAAAAAATCTTCCCAAGAATGATGTCTTTTACAATCTACCTTATCCATATAATCCATAACTGCTCTTTTGACTTTTTTATCATCAAAGATAAAGCCGCAAGGCTCAATTATGTCCACTCCAATATCAAGACAAGCACCAAGCCTTAATAAGGTACCAGTGTTTTGAGGAATATCAGGTTGGAAAAGACATAATCTCATCAGGGTTACTTTCTAGTTATTAAATAAGAAATGGCAAATATCACCATCTTGCATAATATAGGTTTTACCTTCAGCTCTCATTTTTCCTGCTTCTTTAGCACCTTGCTCACCATTATTAGTAATAAAGTCATTATAAGCTATAGTTTCTGATCGGATAAAGCCTTTTTCAAAATCGGTATGAATAACACCTGCACATTGTGGAGCCGTAAAGCCATTTTTAAATGTCCAAGCTCTTACCTCTTTTACACCTGCTGTGAAATATGTTTTAAGATCTAATAGAGAATATCCTGCTCGAATAATTCTAGCCAGTCCAGTTTCCTCTAACCCTAATGCTTCTAAGAATTCTTTTTTATCGTCATTACTTTCTAATTTTGAAATTTCTTCTTCAATAGCAGCAGAAATTATGATTGATGAATTTCCCTCAGCTTTAGCTTTTTCTTCAACTCTTTTAGAATATTCATTACCAGTAACTGTAGAATCTTCATCAACATTACAAACATATAAAACAGGCTTTGATGATAATAATTGAAGCATTCTAAATTGTTTTAAAGCTTCTTTATCATCATCTGATGGTTTAGCAGAGATTGCAGGTTTACCATTTTGTAAAGCCTCTATAACAGGTTCCATGATAGCTAATTTTTCTTTTGATTCCTTATCGCCAGATCTGGCTTTTTTTCTAATTGGATCAATTCTTTTTTCCATAGATTCAAGGTCAGCAATTAAAAGCTCAGTTTCAATAATTTCTGCATCTCTAATTGGATCAATAGTATTCTCAACATGAGTAATGTCATCATTTTCAAAACATCTTAAAACATGAATAATTGCATCAGTTTCTCTAATATTAGCCAAGAATTTATTACCCAAACCCTCACCCTTAGAAGCACCTTTTACAAGACCCGCAATATCAACAACATCAAGATAGGTTGGAATAGTTTGTTGTGGTTTTACTATTTTTGCAAGCTCATCTAATCTATTATCAGGAACCGCAACCCTTCCAACATTTGGTTCAATAGTGCAAAATGGATAGTTAGCAGCTTGAGCTGCCACAGTTTCTGTTAAAGCGTTAAATAAAGTAGATTTACCTACATTTGGTAGGCCAACGATGCCACATTGCATATCTATATTCCTTGTCTTTTGCACCACTAATCGTAACCTAAAATTATTAAATAAACACGATCACGTATTAGTATACGCGATATGCTTATTTAAATTTTAACTTACTTCTATTGGCACAAAATTCTTCAGAATATATGCCATAGGTGAAGTTTATTGTTTATTAGCTTAAAACTAGTTTGAAAAAATAGTGTCTAGTTTTGAAGCTTGGTTATATTTACTTCTATTGGATTTAATACACCTTAAGAAAAAATCCATCAGAACCCAATTTGCTGGGTTTTCTTGTTTTTACTTTTATTGGCATAAAACTTATCAAGAGATTCTGAAACGAGTTCAGAATGACGAGAAAGTTTTATTTTTTTATTCGTTCTAGGCCGATTTTGTTAGAAAAAGCAGCGATGTCTTGAGTTATTAGGACATCTATATTATTGGCAATTAAGCCAATCATTTCTTCTAGAATAGCCATTTCTTTTTTTGAGAATTTATTTAGTACATGACCAACCACTTTTTCTTCACCTTGTGGTCTACCAATTCCAATTCTTATTCTTATATATTCTTTACCTATGTGAGAATCGATGTTTTTTAATCCGTTATGCCCACCAGTACCACCGCCAAGTTTGATTTTTATCTTACCTGCTTCAAGGTCTAAATCGTCATGGATAACGATTATGTTGTTAGGGTGTATTTTATAAAAACTAGCTGCTTTGATAACAGAATTGCCTGATAGATTCATATAGGTTTGAGGTTTTAAGACAATAGTTTTTTCGCTGGCAATTTTCCCATCAGAGAGTAAGCCATCAAATTTTTTACTTTCTTTAGAAAAATTATAGCGGTGAATGATTTCATCCACCGCCATAAATCCAGCGTTGTGGCGGGTGTTTTTATATTCCGATCCCGGATTTCCTAAACCTACCACTAAAAACATTTTATACCTCTATTCAGAAGCTTCTTCTGATTTTTGAGCTGTAGCTTCTACTTCTGGAGTTTCGCCATCTGTAGCTTCTTCAGTTGTTTCTTCTTTCATAACTGTTGGAGCTGCGATAGTTGCAACTGTTAAAGTTTCTTCTAAGTTTAGCTCTACATTCTTACGGATGTCAATGTCTGCAACTTTAATGCTGTCACCAAGGTTAACTGATGCAAGATCAATTTGAATTGATGATGGCATATTTTCTGGTGTACATGTGATTTCAATTTCACGACGAACGATATTTAATACACCACCTTCTTTAATACCAAGACATGTGTCTTCGTTAATGAATTCTAGTGGAACACTAACATGCATTTTTGCACCTTTAACAACTCTTAAAAAGTCGATATGCATGATGTTATCTGTTACAGGGTGGAATTGAATATCTTGACACATAGCTGTTTCTTTAGTTTTTCCAGCTTTGATTTCAAATTGACGAGTCCAGAAACCTTTTTTGCTAGCTTCTTTATTGATAACTCTTGGATCGATAGAAACTAGTACAGGAGCTTTTTTGTCGCCATAGATAACGGCTGGAACCATTCCTTCACGACGGATAGCACGAGCTGCCCCCTTACCTGCTCTGTCTCTTAATTCAACTTCTAATGATGCTTTTTCAATCATAGTTAAAATCCTTTAATTTATTTATATTTTATAAGTAGTTGTTACCAAGCCTCCAGGGGTGCTTGCATAACAATGCAGGTTTTACAATGGAATTATAATAGAGTCAATAGTTTCTTAGTCAAAAAGTGAGCTTAGAGAAACATTTTTATCTATCCTAGAAATTGCTTCAGCAAAAATAGGGGCAATGGTTAGAATCTCTAGCTTTTCATTTTTTGATAATTCTTCTGGTTGTTTAATGGTATCAGTGATGATTAGCGAATCAAGGGCGGAGTCATTAATATTATCAATAGCGTTTCCTGATAAAACCCCATGAGTTGCAAAAGCTCTGATAGTATTTGCCCCGTGTTCTTTTAGAGTATTTGCAGCATTACAAATGGTGCCAGCCGAATCAATCATATCATCAATTAAAATACAGTCATAATCTTTTACATCACCAATGATGTTCATCACTTCGCTTTTGCCAGCTTGCTCTCTATATTTATCAACAATTGCAAGTTCTACACCTAATCTACTGGCCAATTCTCTTGCTCTTCTAACTCCGCCAATATCAGGAGAAACTACTTTTAGTTTTGGAGAAAGGATATTATTTTTTACATATGATTCAAAAATAGGTGAGGCATATAGATTATCAACTGGAATATTGAAATAACCTTGAATTGGTGCAGAATGTAAATCTGCAGTTAGGACTCTATCAGCACCCGCAGTTGCAATCATATCGGCTACTAATTTGGCAGAGATTGGAGTTCTAGGTCCGGTCTTTCTATCTTGTCTAGCATAACCAAAATAAGGTATTACAGCAGTAATCCTGCTAGCAGAAGCTCTTTTTACAGCATCAATGCAAATTAATAGTTCCATTAAATTGTCATTTGCAGGGTGAGAGGTTGATTGGATAATGAAAACTTCGCTACCTCTTAAATTCTCATCAATTGCTACAAAAATCTCATTATCTGCGAATCTTTTAAAAGTAGCTTTAGTGAGGGGAACATTTAAATGATCTGAAACATTCTTTGAAAAAAAAGGGTTTGAAGTTGCTGAGATAATTTTCATTAAATAAATTGTCCTTAATAGTTGGTTATTTGTATCAATAAGTTTTATTCTATATAATGAAAAAATAAAAATTAAGATAAAATTTAAACTTTTTAGAAATTTTTTCTTGCATTTTATTTTTTGACAGTGTAGAAAGTGTCTTATCGCAAGATAATGCGGGTGTAGCTCAGGGGTAGAGCGCAACCTTGCCAAGGTTGATGTCGTGAGTTCGAATCTCATCACCCGCTCCAAATAACAAAAGACCGTCCTTTAGGGCGGTCTTTTGTTGTTTAAATTACATTTTTATTAATGTTTTACTTACATAATAGTTTTTATGTTTTTTTATACTCTAGGAATTATAAGTTGATGAATTATAAATCTATTATAAAAAATCTTTTTGGAGATGCTTTTCCTTTTAGATTTTTATTGTTATCTAACTTTCTTTTTTGTGTAACTTTGGGTAGTGCGGCTTCTGTAATAGGAGTAAAATTAGGTGGTTTAGGTGTTTCGGTTTCTATAATTGGTCAAATTATCACTTGGCATAATGTTGGCGCTTTGGCAGGTGCTATATGTTCATACAGGTTGCTTAATAAATTTAAGCATGTAAAAACTTTCATATTATGTGTTCTTTTGTCTGCTATTTTTATAATGCTACATGCTTTTTATGTAAATAATACTTTTTGGGGTGTTTTAAGATTTTTATTTGGTTTTTGTGAAATTATTGCTTTAGTCGTTCTGGAGAGTTGGTTTAATATAAGGACAGATAATAAAAATAGAGGCACTGTATTTTCTTTTTATATGATATCTGCTTTTTTAGGATTGTCTGCAGGTCCTTATATACTTAAGTTGCCTGATAGCTCAGGTTTTGTTATGTTTACTATTTTATCTTTATTTTGCTTGTTAGCTATATTTCCTATTTCGAGGGAAACATCTCCTAAATTATTTAAGGAAGAAAGTGAAAAGATTTCTCTCTTTGAGTTCTTTAAAAGGGCTCCAGTGGGGGTTTTTGCATGTTTTATTTCAGGTTCTATTTCTGGGCTGTTTTATGCTTTGGGGGTTATGTATATCCTGAATATAGGTCTAGGAGACAGTGAAGCTGCATTGTTTGCTTCATTTACTTTTTTAGGGGGGATGTTGTTTCAGTATTTTATTGGAAGATTATCTGATGGGATAGATAGAAGAAAGGTTTTAATGTTAAATAGTTTATCAATAATGATATTGGCACTTTTTGCTGAAAAAGTTTTATTTTTAGGTGATTGGTTAATAATTGCTTTTTCATTATTTTTAGGCGGTTTTGTTTTTACTTTATATACGGTAGGTGTTGCGTTTGCTAATGATAGAGCAGAAAAAAAAACAAATGTCTTCAACAAGTGGTATATTACTTTTTACTTGGTGTTTGGGGGGAGTCATATCTCCGTTGATTGTATCTAATTTTATGGAAGAATATAGTGCGAATAGTTTTATGTATGTGATAGCTTTTTATGCTTTATTCTTGTCTGTAGTTTCTTTGGCTTCATTTATCAAGTATAAGGTAAGGAAAAGATATAAAATATTAAAAACTCAAGAAAGAGTGTTTGCATCTTAGTGAGTTTAACAAAACTTATTTTTATACTTGTTCATTATCGAAAATTGATTAGAATATATGGCAAGTTGGCAATTTTTTTAGGATTTGTTATATGCTGTTTAAAAGAAAGAAAAAAGAAGAAGCAATAGAAGAGTTAGTTGAAGATGAGGCTTTAGTAGAAGAATCTCAAGAGATACAGGAAGAATCTATAACAGTAGAATCAGAAGATGTTGCAATAGAGGTAGAAGAAGAGATAACTCCAAAGCAAGAAATTTCGCAAGTTATGGAGATTATCGAAGAAGAAACAAAAGATATTTATACTCCAATAAAAGCAGAAGAATATTTAGATGATTTGGCAATGGTTGACAGACCAGATACTTTGCTTAATCGTGATATTAAAAAAGATAGAGATGAAATATTAATCGTTGGCTGTGGTGCGGTTGGTAGTTATTTCGCATATAAATTTTATAGAGCTGGGTTTGATATTTGTAGTATTTCATCAGTGCTTAGAAATAAAATGGTATCTCAAGAAGGAATTAGATTTACCGATAAAGATAGAAATGGGGTTAAATTTTTAATTAAGCAGTCTTTATGGGTTAAGAAAAAACCAAAATTAGTGATATTTGCAACTAAATCTTCGGATTTGGATGTGGCTATGACTATGATTGATGAGAATAAAATAAAAGATGTACCGATTTTATCTTTAGTTAATGGAGCTGATAGTTTGGTGAAGCTAAGAGGTAAGTTTGGTAATAAGGTTTGTGTAGGATTTGTTGATGGTTATTTTGCAAAAGAAGGTGATGGTGGAATAAGGCAGCTAAAAATTAATAATTCGGAAGTGTTTATCGCTAATAGAAGGGTTACTGAAGATCGGCAGCTAAACAAAATTTCTCAATTATTTGCAAGTGCTGATATTGATATGCAAATGGCAGAGAGTGAAGAGTTTGTATTATGGAATAAGCAGGCGAGATATAGTTTTGTTAGTTTGATCGATGCTTATTTGAGCTTTTTTAATGAAAAATTTGCAAATAGTGAAGAAATTAATAATTTTGTTGATGAAGTGGCAGAAGAATATATCAGAATTATTAGGCATCGTGGAGAGGAAATTACCAAAGAGGAGATGTTGCATAGTTTTTATGAGTTGCCAGAGAATCATATCTTACCATTAAAAAGATCGATTGCTAAAGGCGAGAGTGGAGAGCTTGAAAGTCTGGCTGGAATATTGATTAAATATGCTAATTTGAATGATGTGAAATGTGATAAGATAAAGATGATAATCAGAGAGATTTATAATAAGATTTCGTAAGGGGTAGATGGATGTTAACGATGAAAATTGTTTTGATGATTGCAATTATTGCGGCAGTGATTGGTTATTTTGTTTTGGACATGTTAGCTAATATTTTGAGAGAAAAAGGAATCGTTAAAAAAGTTCATAATCTTTATGGCAAGTCTATGGAAGTTCCTGATAAGGTTGGGATTATTCTTAGTGTGTTGTTTGTGATAGTTGCGATGGTGATGGATGTGGTTGGTGATAGTTCTAGCCAGTTTGTTTATGATTTTGCAGTTATGGAAAAAATGGGATTATTGATAGCCTTCTTAATATTATCAATAGGTGGTAGTTATTTAGAATATAAGGGGGTGGAAAAGAAAAACCTATTTATATTTGAGGGAATAATTGTCTTATTATCTAGTCTTTTATTGCCAAGAGAATTTTTAGAATTTGGAGGTTTGCTACCAGCCTTTGTTGGTTATATTTTGGTCGTTGCGGTTTGGTTGATAGGTATCAATTTGTTTAATATTTATGATGAGTTTGATGAAGCCTCTACTTGGCACATGGCTTTAATTGCTATTGGGGTTTTAATTATTGGTTTTATGGGGGCGGTTGCTCAACGAATTGGTTTTTATGCAATAGTGATTGCTTTATTGTTGTTAGGCTATGTTTTTTATAATTGGTTTATTAAAATTGTTTGTTTTGGTAGATCTAATATAAAGGCTTTTGCATTTTTAGTATTTTGGTTGTTGATTAGATCTTTTAGTGAATTTGCTTGGACTTTGATATTAATCTTACCGATGTTTGTATTAATTGATAATGTCTATAGAGCTTATGGTAGATATGTTTATAAAGATAAGGATTGTTCGGTAGTTAAGAAGGTTTTTGAAGGTAAGTATGATTTGAGATACTTACTTCTAGAAATTGGTAAAATTGGGATGACCGGTGTTATTTTGGGAGGATTGTCACTTTATACTGAAAAGCCTTGGTTGATTATTGTTATTTCTTTGATAATTACAGTTTCTTTTATGGTGAAATTGGTTGGCAATTATGAAGAAAAATCTTTCAAAGAATTAAATAAAGAATTAATTGATAGTGTGAAAGATGGTTTTAGCCAGGCAGGCAAAGGTATTGAGAATATAAAGAATAAGAAAGATGATGAGGATAAGTAATTTATGGCAAGAGCAGTTAGAAAGCTGAAACTTAGATTCCCTAAGCCTAAGAGAGCCTCTAATTCTATAAAAGATGGTTTTAGATATAATATGCCAAAATCGCAAAATGTAGCGGTTACTGGAGCTAGTGGCTTTATTGGGACTTATCTTTGTGATTATTTGATGAGTGCTGGTTTTAATCCTGTGGCAATCTCTGGGAATAAGAGAATATTGTCAAAAATTATGAAGGTTTTTGTGGTTAAGACTGTTAAGGGTGAGAAAGATTGGGGGAGTATTTTTGAGAGTAATGATTTGCCAAAGATTGATTGCTTAGTGCATTTGATGGGGAGATCTCAAGAGCCAGATATTAGTAGAGAAGAGCTAGTAAAAGCGAATGCACTTGAGACTAAAAACCTTTTGGAATATATGAAAAAGATAAAATTAAGACGTTTTATTTATGTAAGTACTGTTAGAGTGAGTGGAGAAGAAACTAGTAAAAAACCTATTAATGAGAGAGTGATAAGAAATCCTAAAGATAATTATGCTTATTCTAAATATAGGACGGAGATTGAGATAGAAAAATTTTGTAAAGAAAATGACATTGAATTTGTGATTTTGAGAGCTCCTATTATTTATGGTCCGAAAGTTTTTGGTAATTTTTTAGAGCTTATGAAGGTTGTGTATAGGGGGTATCCTTTGCCATTTGGTATGATTGGAAGCAAAAGATCTGTGCTTTATTTGGGTAATTTGGCAGATGCTATCACTAAGGTGGTTGATAGCCCAGAGGCTAAGAATCAGGTGTTTGTTCTAAAGGATAGTGAGGATTTGAAATTTAGTAAATTTGTAAGACTATTAAAAAAAGAGCTTGATTCTCCAAATATTATTTTTCCAGTGCCTGTGTTTATATTGAAACTATTAGGGAAGGTTTCTAAATATAGTAAAAAGATCGAAAAATTATCAGCTAGTTTACAAGTTGATGATAGTAAGATAAAAAAAACAATTGGTTGGGAGCCACCTTTTTCAGTTTTTTATGGAATTAGTGATACGGCTAATTGGTTTAAGAAGTATATTGTGAAACAAAAGTTATAATTTGGCTAATTTTCTAAGAGAATAACCTTTTAATTTTACTTTACCATCCAGCACCTTAGGA
>DHQH01000014.1:7285-7555 GCA_002410125.1 Alphaproteobacteria bacterium UBA5343 | reverse complement strand
ATATTAATATAAGTTGGTGTTCGATATTTTTTGTATGGTAATAAATCTTCTTTAATTATTAAATATGATGTTTTATCAAAGAATTTTTCAGCCATCTCAATTGATGTTCCTTTCTGAAATTTAGGATAAAACTTCTCAAAGTCATATTTACCTTCTCTTATAAGGTTTACAAACTGTTCAGCAATCTCATCAGGTGTTCCTTTAAATCCTGCTATAGGTTCTTTTTTTCTATTTTGAATACGAATTTGCATAAAAACTTCCTTTTTATTA
>DHQH01000014.1:6630-7094 GCA_002410125.1 Alphaproteobacteria bacterium UBA5343 | reverse complement strand
CATAAAAACTTCCTTTTTATTAGATGTTATATAAACATAAAAAACATTATATACTATATCTGTCTGTAAGTAAAGAATATTTAGGATTGGTTAATGTTGGGTTTAGGAAGATTAGAGGGGTAGAGTCTTGTTGATTATAAGAGAGGTGTGCTTTGGTTAGTGTTAGATATGGGGGTGAAATGTCTTGATGAAAACATAGTAAAATCAGGAGTTTGAACTTTCTCCAAAAAGATTGTATTAGAGAGGTTTTTCTGATTATGGAGACTTTTAGGGTTTTGGGCTGGGTTTTGCTCTTAGTTTTTTGAAAGTGGTTCTGCTGTAACCTTTGGGAATAGAGGGCTTTGGAGGGGTGATTTAAAAAGCAAAAAACCTTAGGTGAGACCTAAGGTTTTTATAATGGTGCCGGTTGTCGGATTCGAACTGACGACCTACTGATTACAAATCAGTTGCTCTACCAACTGAGC
>DHQH01000014.1:0-6436 GCA_002410125.1 Alphaproteobacteria bacterium UBA5343 | reverse complement strand
TGCTCTACCAACTGAGCTAAACCGGCTTTGATAGGGAAGTTTATACTAAACCTTTTTTTAGTTTGCAAGCAAAAAATGATAAGTTTTACATTTTTTTTTATTTTTAAAATAATCATTTGATTCTTGAAATATTTTATCATAATATGGCGACTTTCTTATTTACAACGACACTTATTTTTAATGTATTATATATTAACCTTTTAATTTATTTTCGTATGAAAACATTTTTATTATCTATTGCATTTGGAACAGTTTTAGGTGTGATAGGGCTCCTAATAGGAGCATTTACTGTTTTAGTACTTCTCTTTTGGTTGTATAAAGCCTTTTATAAGGATGTTATAGAGAGTAAATCTGCTGAAGAGAGGAAAAAGGAAGAAGATAACAAAACACCGTCACCTGTAGAAGAAGATCTCTATGGAAGATTGAGTGAGACAGCAGTAATATTTCCGTTGGGAAGTTTAAACTGTTTTTAAAAAAATTATTTTGTTAAAGTTAAGAAAGGCTCCTATTTAGGAGCCTTTTCTTTTTTATAAAACGAATGAAATTATTATCCAGCCGATTAGCATTATTAGTCCAGCAAGGATGGTTCCATAATATAACCATTGTTCTCTGATTGAGGTATAATCGATTTTACTGATGGTTTTTTCTAAGAAGTTTTTATATGAAGCATTCATATGCTGTTTTTTCTTTTGAATATTAGCCATCTTTTCATCAGTCATCAGACCTGCTTCTGGAGTATTGTGAAGCTCGTTAGTTGTTTTCATATCAACAATATTGTTATCTAAAATATTATTCATAATTTAATATCCTTAAAGGCTAATATATATTTCTATTTTAATATAAACAACTCTTATAATCAAACTATTTTTTGATATATGCTCTTGATAAAATGAGATTCTTCGAAAAAAAATCCTCTTACAATTTACATAGATTGATGTAAGAGGATATAATTTTTTAATATTCTAATATATTATTTAATTTTTGCTTCTTTGAATTCACAATGTTTTCTTGCGATTGGATCGTATTTTCTGAAAACCATTTTTTCTGTGATGTTTCTTGGGTTTTTCTTAGCAACATAGAAGTAACCTGTATTAAGAGTACTTACTAATTTTACTTGTATTACTGTAGGTTTTGCCATAATTTTATTTCCTTAACTAATCTTTTGTTGAGTGAAATATACTAAATATTTTTTGATTGTCAATGATTAATTTCTAATAGTTTTTGATATAATTGTTGATTATTAAGTATCACTTTTGCGATTTTATAGGCTAGATTTAGATTTCTTTGATTTTTGGCAGGGCAGATTTCTCTTAAATCATTTTTATTTTCTTCAGCTTTTGTACTGGAATCTCTCCATTTGGTGATGTTTTGTTTTAAGATTTTATAGTCAATATTAGATATTATAGCTCCGATTTTATTGACATGATTGTTATTATATCTGGAGGTGCAGATAAGAGGCATAACTCCTAGATGATTTAGGTTATAGCCAGATGGTGTATAAAAATTAGACCAAGTGATGGCAAGTTCGGACATATTTGGTAATGGAATCACTGTCTGGACACTTCCTTTACCAAATGAGGTAGTACCAATAGTGATAGCTCTTTGCTGATCTAGCAAGGCTCCTGCGAATATTTCAGCAGCAGAGGCGGTTTTGCCATCGATTATTATGGCGATTGGTTTGTTTTTAGTTATATCATCACCTTTGGCATTATAGTCTTGGAAAGAATCTTTATGGCGACCTTTAGTTGATAGAATTAATCCTTGATTTAGGAATAAATTAGCTGATTTTACGGCTTCATCTAATAGTCCACCTGGGTTACCCCTAATATCAATGATTATGCTGTTGATAGTGTCTTTATTTTCTAAGATTAATTGTTTTAGGGTTGGGGAGGTGGTTTTATTAAAGCTAATAATTTTTATCATTAAACAATCATTATCCATTTTATATTGTATAGTGTCTGGGGTGATGATTTTTCTAGTCAGAGTGATGTCTTCTGAGGTTTTGGTGCCTTTTCTTTGTATGGTTATATTTAAGTTGCTATGGTTTTTACCTCTTAGGTTATGGATGATTTCTTGTCTTGATAAGTCGGTTATGATGTTATTTTCAATTTTTAGGATTCTATCTTTTTCTTTTAATCCAAATTCAGCAGCAGGGAGATTAGGAATTATTTCGGTGATTTCTAAGAAGTTGCCTAGTTTTCGATATCTGATACCAATGCCGCCAAAGCCTTCAAGCTCTTCGATCTTATTTTCATCTTCAGTTATATATTTAGAATATCCATCAAGTTCTGAGAGCATAGCTTTTATAATGGGTTTATAAATTTCGTCAGGGGTGGAATTTCTGATTTTGCTGGACCTGCCTTTTAGGGTGAGTATGGCTTTTATTATACTTCTGGACCAGTCTAGTTCGTCTTGTTTTTCCGGTTTTTGGAAGCTGCCAACTGGTTTCGTTTTATAATAATATGAAATCCTGTTACCGTCATTTGCAATAGTTACCTCTTTATCAATTTCTTTTAATCCGTTAAGACCTATCATGGATATTTTTTCAATATTTACAGGTTTGATGTATTTATTTTTTATAGAGGTGAGGGTGAGATTAAAAATTTGCTCGGCTTTGTAGATGTCTAGCTTAGTGTACTGCTTTGCATATGCAATTGTAACAATATTAATTGTGATTAATATTGTTAGTATATAAAAAAATGATATTTTTTTTAATTTCATATTATCTTCGTCTTTTGCACCACTAATCGTAATTTTGCGAATAATGAAAGAATTTATGTAGTAGAATCTACACTAGAATTTTTCATTTTCTTAAATTACTTCTATTGGCACAAAATCCATCAGATCCAGCTTGGGTCGGAGAGCCCATTTAGTTGGGAGTGCCATAGGTTAAACATATAGGAGTGGTTATCTCTTTTTAGTTTTGTGTTTTTTGCCATGTTTTTTACGGGATTTTCTCTTATAAATTCTACCACTGCCTTTTTCATAATATTCTAATCCTTCTTCTAAATCAAAATATTTGAATATTAATCCACCTGAAATTTCACTAGCTTCTTTTAAAACTACAGAGATACTGTCACCAAGAGTGAATTTATGGTCTGTATATTGTCCTTTTAGGCTTAATTTTGCAGAGTTTTCGTATAGATAGTCATCATCTGGTAATGTTCTCATTGGGATTAAACCATCGGCTCCTATTTCTGGTAATCTTACAAAAATTCCAGCATCTGATAATCCTGCAACGTAGCCGGTGAATTGTTTATCAATGTCATTTTTTAGATATGATGATACGAATCTATCAACTACATCTCGTTCAGCAGAAACAGCTCTTCTTTCAGTAATGCAAAGATGTTCACCTATCTCGTTAAATTCTTCTTTTATCTCGTTGTTTTTAAATCCACCTTCGTCTTTTAACTCTAGTCCTGATATTAATGCTCTGTGTATTAAAAGGTCAGAATATCTTCTGATAGGTGAGGTGAAATGGGCATAGTCTTTTAAGGCTAATCCGAAATGTCCAATATTTTTAGGGCTGTATTTTGCTTGGCATTGTAGTCTTAGGATTAGTTCTTTGATGCCATCTGAAAATTTACCTTGTGAACAGAGTTTAATAACTTTATTTAGATGCTCTGGTTTGATTGAACTTCCTTGTGGTAGTTTAAGTCCAAAGCTTGCGAGTAGGGGTTTGATGGCTTCTAATTTTTCTTCTGCTGGTAAGTCATGAATACGATACATGATAGGTTGGTTTGTTTTCTGTAGTTGTTTGGCAGCTGCAATATTAGCTGTAATCATAAATTCTTCTACGATTTTGTGAGCGGTTAGCCTTTCTTTTGGTGAGATAGAACCGATATTTCCAAATTTATCGAGGTATATTTTAATTTCGCTAACATCAAGATCTAAAGTTTTTCTAAGTTCTCGGTTTTTATCTAAGGCAATGTAAGCGGCATTGAGATTGGTTATGATTGACGCTAGTTTTTTATCGCAGTTTTTATATTCACTATCAATATGTTTTTGGACTTGAGTATAAGTTAATCTGTGTTCCGATCTAATGAAAGAACGATTAAAATTATACTCTAAAATATTACCTAATTTATCAATAGTGATGTGAGCTGAGATAGTAGGTCTTATTTGATGGGGTCTTAGTGAGCATAGGTCATTTGATAGTTTTTCAGGAAGCATAGGGATTACCATATCTGGGAAATATACTGAGTTTCCTCTTTTATATGCTTCGTTATCTAATGCTGTTTCTTCTCTTACATAAAAAGCTACATCTGCAATAGCAATAATTATCTTATAACCGCCAATATTATGTTTTGAAATGTCTGGTACAGCATAGATTGCATCATCAAAATCTCTGGCATCTTCTCCGTCAATGGTGACAAAGGGTAATTTGCTTAAATCGAAACGATTTTTTTTATTAAATTTATCAGTTTCATTTAGTTCTAATATTACAGCTTTTGGGAAAGTGTGAGGAATTTCAAATTTATCAATTGCAATAGTACTGGCATTTTTGGTGATATTAAATTTACCGAAGTTTTTAACTACTTTAGCAATTTTGGTTCTTTTTCTAGAATTGGGATTTTTTATATCACAAACTACAAAGTCATTATTTTTGGCTTTGTTTCGATATTCTTTAGGAATTATAAAAGTACTTCTGATACTTTTTTCACTAGGAATTAGATAAGCGATATTATCATCAAATTTTACAATTCCTTTGATTTGGTTTTCAATTTTTTTAGGGTTTTTTAGCACCTATTTTTTGCTTTCCTTGTTCTTGATAATTTCTACTGCTTGCTCTAAGGATAATTCTTGTCCTTGGAGGTTTTTAGGAATAGCAATATTTTGTTTTCCATGTTTTAAATATGGTCCATATCGGCCAGAATTTAAGGTGATTTTTTCTTTTGTGTCAGGATGCTCCCCAATTTCTTTTGCTGGAGATTTTATTTTTTTCTTATCGTTTTCAACAATTTCTATAGCTTTGTTAATGTCAATTGTTAAAATATTATCAGTTGCTGGAACTGAATGATAATTAGCACCTTGTTTTATATATGGTCCAAACCTTCCAACACCTAAGATTAAATCTTCTTTAGTTTTTGGATTTTTACCTAAATTTTTAGGCAGTGATAATAAATTAAGAGCATCACTTAAACTTACTTTTAGGTGATCAACGCCTTTTGGAATTGAAGCTCTTTTTGGTTTTTGTTTACTACCTTTTTCAGTTTCACCTAATTGGATATAAAAGCCATAAGGTCCTTTTTTAAGCCATACTTCTTTGCCGCTTTCCTTGTCTTCGCCTAATTTGATGTTTTCAATTTCAATAGGGGTTGTAGCACCGTCTTCGGTGTTTTCGTCTTTATCAGTTATGTTGATTTGTTTGGTGTAATCACAATCTGGGTATTTTTCACAACCGATGAACCCACCAAATTTACCAATTTTGATATTTAATCTGCCACCACATTTAGGGCATTTTCTTGGGTTTTCTTTATCCTCGGCATTCATTACTAATAAATGTTCTAAAGTCTCATCAATCTTGTCTAAGATTTCTGTTACTGATAATTTATCTGTTGCATCGATATGTTTTTTGAATTTGTCCCAGAAGACATTTAATAATTCTTTCCAATTCATATTACCGTTGGAAATGTCATCTAGTTTTTCTTCCATTTGAGCTGTGAAGTCATATTCTACATATTGTTTGAAGTAGTTTTCTAGGAAGGCTGTTACAATTCTACCTCTATTTTCAGGGTAGAATTTACGAGTGATTAACCTTACATATTGTCTATCTTGTAATACTGATAAGATAGAGGCATAAGTAGATGGACGACCAATTCCTAATTCTTCTAGTTTTTTAACTAAACTTGCTTCGGTATATCTGTATGGGGGTTGAGTGAAATGTTGTTCAGGAGTGATTTCACCTTTATTTACATTTTCACCTTCATTTACATTTGGTAAAAGTTTTTCTGCATCGTCTTCTTCGTTATCTTCGTCTTTATCTTCTTTATATAACTTTAGAAAACCATCAAAAGCGATTACTTGACCTGTGGCACGAAGAGTCGTTTTTTTATCTGTTGATATAGAATCGATTGCAACTTTATCTAAGATAGCGCTTGCCATTTGACTAGCGATAGTTCTTTTCCAGATTAGTTCATATAATCTATATTGGTCAGCATCTAAGATATGTTTGATGTCTGTTGGTTTTCTGAATAGATTGGTTGGTCTGATAGCTTCGTGAGCTTCTTGAGCATTTTTAGATTTAGTTTTATAAACTCTAGGTGTTTTGGGATTATAATTATCACCAAAGTCTTTTGAAATTAAATCTCTTGCGGCGGTGATTGCTTCGGCTGCTAAGTTTACAGCGTCAGTTCTCATATAAGTAATTAAACCACCATTATCATCTACACCCTCATATAGTTTTTGAGCTATTTGCATGGTTTTTTTGGCTGAA
>DHQH01000111.1:1999-2600 GCA_002410125.1 Alphaproteobacteria bacterium UBA5343 | reverse complement strand
TTCCTGCTATTATAAATACTGATCTTGCAGTTATTAATGCCAACCAAAAAAGATAAATTTATCTTAATAAATTCTATCATTGGAGCAGTTACTGGGATAGTACTAAATATTTTATTGGTTCCTGTTTATAAAAGTATAGGCTCTTCGGTTGTTTGGGTTTCATCGGAAATAATGGTATTAATATCAGCTCAAATATTTGTAAGAAAATCCTTAAAGATTGTTATGCCAATTAAAAAGCTTGCAATTAGTTTTGTGTTAGCATTGCCAATCTATCTGATTTGTTTGTGGATTGGAATATTTGATATTGCTTCTGAAGTTGAGATGGTTCTTTCTGGAATTTTTAGTTTTAGCTATTATTCATTGGTTTTATACTTTGTGATAAAAAATACTGTATTTGTAAGTATTGTTAATCGCACACTAATATTGATTAAAAATAGAGTTAAAAAATAATTTGTCTGTCCTGATTTTAAATAGCTTAATGTATGGAGGTGTCCTATATGCTTTATTGATGAGTGATAGGGCATTTACACTTCGAAGTACACTAATCTTTATTGTCTTTTTGGTTTCATTATGTTCCATATATACATGGAGTAATGGTTAT
>DHQH01000111.1:0-1805 GCA_002410125.1 Alphaproteobacteria bacterium UBA5343 | reverse complement strand
ACGTATACATGGAGTAATGGTGTATATGTTGAGTTTTCTGGAGAAATTATAAGAAACAAATTAAGTTTATTTCCATTTGTAATTATTTGGATAGGGTTGCTAATCTTATACAGCCCAATAATTAGATTTAAAGAGTCAAAAATTCAAAATATCGAATTTAATTTTAGCATAGATAAAAAGGTGCTTTTCGCATTTGCCGTTTCTTTAGGTATTATCTTAATGTTACTTCTTCTTCTGTATTTATCAAAGGGTTTGGTTTCCGATTTTGGTCAGTTATACTCTATGGGTAAAGAAGGTGTTAGTATATTTCCGCACTTTGTCCAACTCTTGCATACAATTTATAGTATTTTTCATATACCTTTACTTGTACTTTTAGGATATTATTTGTCATTAAGTAATAAATCTACTTTTGTTCTACTTATTTTATTTATGGCCTCTTCATTACCATCAGTATTGTATGGCATTGGAGGAGCTTCAAGAGGTATGTTATTCTTCCGATTATTTGATTTCTTAATTGTTTTTTTATTATTCAGAAAATTTATAAATATTAAAATTCAAAGAGTAATAAATGTAGTTGGTATTATCAGTGTCATATTGTTAGGAATAGTATCTTTTAGTATTACATCTTCTAGATTTGGAGAAGGAGATATTGTTGTTAAAGTTATTTCTCAATATTTTGGAGAGTCGTTTCTAAATGCCAATCTTCATTTTTATGGTAATCTCGATGAAGCTTTAAATGGAGAAAGGTTTTTTCCTGATATATATAAAATTTTTGAGGGTGATCTACATACCTATAAGTCTAAACATGATAGCTGGTCATATTATCATATAGTTACCAATACAAGAAGTCATTATTTTAAAACATTAATAATGGATTTTTATTTAGAGTTTGGTGCTTATGGAGCTATTATTTCCATTTTCGTGTTGGGATTAATAGGGCTTAAGTTCTTAAAAAGTGAAGATAAAGTTCCGTTATACAGGTATATATGGATTATTTATTACTATCAGATTTGTTTTGGAGCAGTATTTGATTTTACAAAAGGAGGGCACGATAATATGGTAAGGTTTATCGGTCTATTTTTAGTTTATATTTTTTTAAGAGTTGATTTTTTTAATTTACGATTTAAAAGAGCATAATGTCAAAAATAAAAACGCTGTTAACCGTTAGCTGGTTAAAAACTATATATTTTAATTTTAAATATTTTCCTTTTAAACAGGCCATTATACTACCTGTGTTTTTATATAAGGTACGATTACTAAAGTGTAAGGGAAAAGTTATGATTGAAACAGAAGAAATCAAGCCAGGTTTAATAAAGCTAGGAGTTAATACTGTATCCTTATACTCCAAAGGAGGAAACGTATGGGAAAATCATGGAGGAAATGTAATATTTAGAGGGAAATGTGAAATAGGAAATTGCTCTTCCATATCAATTGGTAAAACGGGAAATATTGATTTTGGGTGTAACTTTAAGTGTACAGCGGCGTTGAAGCTTGCGTCTTATTGTTCAGTTACTTTTAGGGAAAATGTTAGGTTAGCTTGGGAGGTAATTATTATGGATACCTCGTTTCATAAATTAAAAGATAAGGATGGTAATTTAGTAGGTAAACCTTATGCTCCAGTAGTTATAGGGAGAAATAATTGGTTACCAACCAGGGCAATGGTATTAAAGGGAACCAAAACACCAGATTATACCATTTTTGGGGCAGGATCCATTCTGAATAAAGATTATACATCTAATCCAACTCATACGGTTATGGCAGGGAGTCCTCTAAAAGTGAGAGTTGAGGAACCTTTTGTCAGTCTG
>DHQH01000084.1:24666-34406 GCA_002410125.1 Alphaproteobacteria bacterium UBA5343 | reverse complement strand
AAAGAAATAGGTTTTTGTTTTCTGTGTCACCACGGCAAAGCTTAGTTGCTTCAAATGCTAATATTTTTTTAGCTTCATTTATTTCGGCATCTTTTAGAGCTTTTAATTTTTGAATTTCATCCATTGGAAGTTCAGTATAAATTTTTAAGCATTTAGCAACTGATCCATCTTCGATATTTCTGAAATATTGGTAATAGTCATAAGCTGATAATTTATCCTCATTTACCCAAACAGCATTGCCTTCAGATTTACCCATTTTTTTACCATTTGAGTCGGTAATTAATGGT
This sequence comes from Alphaproteobacteria bacterium UBA5343, assembly GCA_002410125.1. Taxonomy (GTDB): domain Bacteria; phylum Pseudomonadota; class Alphaproteobacteria; order RF32; family UBA5343; genus UBA5343. The sequence goes on along the minus strand of DHQH01000084.1, from coordinate 34,119 downwards.
GCGGTGAAGCCAAATAATTGTTTGTTATATCTTCTTCTGCCAAGTTCTACACCTGATATAATATTTCCCCATTGGTCTGAGCCTGCGAGTTGAACTCTGCAGCCGTGTAATTAGTTTAGTTCGCAGAAGTCATAACCTTGAAGTAATTGATAGTTAAATTCTAAAAATGACATTGGTTGTTCTCTATCAAGTCTTTGTTTGACACTTTCCATTGTAAGCATACGGTTGATAGAGTAGTGAGTGCCAATATCTCTTAAAAATTCAAGATAATTAATATCTTTAAACCAGTCATAATTATCAACTATTTTAGAGGTGTTTTTGCTATTACCATCAAAGTTGATAAAATAGCTATATGATTTTTTTAATCCTTTAATATTATGTTCTAGAGTTTGTTCATCTAGGAATGGTCTTTGTTTATCTTTACCAGATGGGTCGCCAATTCTTGCGGTTGCACCACCAACTAACATTAATGGGCGGTGTCCACATTTTTGGAACCATCTCATAATCATTCCTGGTACTAAGTGACCAACATGTAAGCTGTCAGCAGTTGGATCTGAACCTAGATAACCTGTAATTGCTTGTCCTTTTTTTTCAGCTTCTGATAGTAGGTCGTCTAGGGCTTCTTCGTCGGTGCATTGATTCCAAAAGCCTCGTTCTTGCATAATATTTAAAAATTCTGATTTCATTATCTTTCCTTAAAATTCATTATCAGAAGAAAAATCTGTTGGGTCAGTGTGATCTTCAATTAGTTCAACGGCTTTCTTTCTTCTGCCTCTTTTTTTCTTAACTGGTGTTTTTTTCCTTAATGCTCCAATTACGTATTGACCAATGGTTTTATGTACTTCTACTAATTTATTGTTATACATATGATCGGCATCTTCTATTCGTGCAAATTCTACATTAATATGTTTTTGATTGTTTAATCTTTTAGCCAAACTTGCTACAGCATCTGGGTTTACAATATCATCGGCTGAACCTTGCATGATTAGTCCAGAGGCTGGGCATGGGGCTAAAAATGTGAAGTCTTTGCCTTTCTCACCAGCTGGTGGAGATAGCGAAATAAAGCCGTTAATATCAGGTCTTCTCATGAGTAACTGCATACCAATCCAAGCACCAAAAGAATAACCTGCAATCCAGCATTGTTTAGCTTCTGGGTTTACTGATTGTAACCAATCAAGAGCTGCGGTTGCATCGGCTAACTCTCCTGGTCCACCTTCAAATTTACCTTGAGATCTACCAACACTTCTAAAATTAAATCTTAAAACTGAAAATCCCATGGCTTGGAAACAGTGAAATAATGTATAAACCACTTTATTATTCATAGTTCCACCATGAAGTGGCTGTGGATGTAATATAAGAGCTATAGGGGCTCCTGGAATTTCACTTTGATGGTAGCGACCTTCTAATCTTCCTTCAGGTCCATTAAATAGTATTTCAGTCATTTATAAAAAATCCTCATTGACTTGTATTTACAATCTTAATACAAATATTGTAAGACGGCTTCTTAAACATTATAATTTGGCGGGATAGTAGCATAATTTGTTTTGCTTTTTCAAGTAAATAATTGTAACTTATTGAAAATTAATACTTAAATGGAGTTTTGCTCAGGTGGTAGAAAATGATATTTTATTAAAACATGATCAAAGAGGTTTGAAAATTGCGGTGGCAATGTCTGGGGGAGTGGATAGTTCGGCTGCTGTGTATCTATTAAAAGAAGCTGGTTTTGATGTTTTTGGTGTTACAATGAGACTCGGTGGAAAGAAGGATGAAGCTTATATTGATGATGCAAAAAAGGTGGCTGATAGATTAGGGGTTGAGCATTTTGTTTTAGATGTAAGAAATGAGTTTAAATCGCAAGTGATAGATTATTTTGCGAATAGCTATATTAATGGTAAAACTCCTAGTCCTTGTGTTTTTTGTAATAGATATATTAAATTTGGTAAATTATTTGAATTTTCTTTAAAAAAAGGTGCTGATTTAGTTGTTACAGGACATTATGCTAAACTAGATTATGAAAATGGTGAATATGAGTTAAAAAGAGCAGATGATAAAACTAGAGATCAGAGTTATTTTATGGCACTTTTAACTAAAGAACAAATAGCAAAAGTTAGATTCCCATTGGCAAAATATAATAAAACTGAGGTTAGAGAGATTGCTGCAAAAGCAGGGCTTGATGTGGCAAATAAGAAAGATAGTCAGGATATATGCTTTGTAGAAGATGATGATTATATCAAAACATTGAAAAACCTAAGACCTGATTATGAAATCAAAACAGGTGATATTGTTGATGTTAAGGGAAATGTGTTAGGAAAACATAAGGGAATAGTTCACTATACAATAGGGCAACGAAGAGGGCTTGGAATCGGTGGAGGAGATCCTTTGTTTGTTGTAAAAATAGATGCTAAAAAAAATCAAGTAATTGTAGGAAGACCAAATGATTTATTGCAAAAGCAAGTGTTGTTAACAGGTGTTTCATGGCTTGGTAGGGGTGAAAAGCCAACAAGTGTTAGATGTTATGTAAAACTTCGTTCTCGTCAAGCCCCTGTATTGGCTACAGTTTATTTTGAGGGAACTGGTGCAAGAGTAGTGTTAGATGAAGGATTTAAAGGGGTGGCACCAGGGCAGATAGCTTGTTTTTATGATTATGATACATCCTCCGTTATTGGAGGAGGTATTATCTCTTGATTCTATGCATACCTAATACATAATTTACGAATAATAAAAAATTCACGTATGAATTGCTACATTAAAATTTTTCAATTCTATTCAATATTTCAATGTGTTTTTGTCAAAGCTTTTGAAATATAAGTAATCATTGATTTTACAGACCTTCTATAAATTATTAAATATAATCTTCTCTTTATTCAACCTCATAAACTGAAACATAAATGTAACTGTTATTTTTAGTAATTTTATAGTATATTTAAAGATAGATATGTAGATTTATGGAGATGTGAAATGAAAAAACGAGTTCTTAATTGCTTGGGATCTATTGTTTTAGCGGTTTTGATGTTGAGTTGTGTAGTTGTAGATGCTTTTGCTCAATTGCCTGCTAATCCGTGGAATAATCAACCATCACAATCTTCTTCTAATAATCAAAATATTTTACCAACAGATCCTTGGTCAAGATCTCGTCCTGATGAGGATTATGTATCTTGGAGAACTAGTGGTAATCATGGTGAGGGACTAGATTATAAAGGTCATGCAACTACATTTGGTACTGCAATGGGACAAGAAATGATAGCTCCTGAGGTTAATCTTCATAATATGGAAGTGATGTTAAATCATCTTAGAAGTTTGGGATATCAAATACCGGCTGATTATAATCAAAAAATTAGAAATATGCCAGAGTCAGTTAGAACAAAAATCTTGAATGCTTTGGATGATACTTATCATCCTGGTGATAATAATCCATTTAGTCGATCCGTTGCAGGAACCTTAGATTGGGCAGAAGGTGAAACTGGTCTATCTGTAAATAATTTACTTATGAATTCTATTGATTTGTTAAAAAGGGATCAATAATTTAGAAAAATTTGGAGATTTTGATGCTACATCCTGATATTGTAAATAAGGCAAGACTTGTTGAGGTAAATGATGATTTAACAGGTTATTTGAAAGAAATTGCAATAAGGATGTTTCCAAATATAGATTTTTCTGAAGTTAATTTTTGTTTTTCTGATAAAAGTCCAAATGCTTTCTTTGCTCGAAAAAATCAAGGGTATGAAGCAGCTTTATGTGTAGATAAAAACCTAGTAGAGATGTGTGATAATGAAGACCAGTTGGCTTTTATTATTGGGCATGAGGTTACTCATAAATTGGTTGGTAAAAATAACTCTAAATTAATAGAGGCTTCGTCTGATGTTAACTCTATTGAGGTGATGTATCGAGCTGGATATGACATTAAGCAAGCTAATGTGATTATGAATAAGCTGGCTAATAATGGAAATCGTGATTCTAAGGGATTGGTAGATGATATTATTAGAAGTCTTGATGTTCATCCTGATGATTTTACAAGAGATTTTATTTTAAGAACGGTTGAGAGTGATTATTCGACAAATAGAGGGGTCAAGCTGTCAGAGCTTAGAACTACTCCATTAAAACATAAAAAACAAATATCAGAGCTAAAATATCAGAGTTATATTCGTAATGTGTTTGATAATAGTAATTTTTATAATAAAAACACATCTTTTAAAGAAAGGATGGAGGTCTTTTCTAGTGCATATTATATTTATTCTAAGTTAAGCGATGAAGAAAAATCAAAAGATTCTAATGACTCAGCAGATATCTTAAAAGCCTTTGGATATATGCTAAAAAATCATAAGTTAGATGTTTTTAGTAAAGATGCTAAATCTTTTATAAAAGAGGTATATAAAAAGATTCCTGATGATTTTAAACTGGGTGATGCTGATGTGATGATGATGGAGCATTTATTAAAGATAAATACATTTAAAGCTAATGAATTTTTGAGTGTTCCTGTGATAAGAAAAATTGCTAGTAATTTAGTTTCTGCATCAGAAAATATTCAGATTTTTGAGGATGAAACATTTATCAAAAATCTTTTAGTGTTAGAAAAAATTGAGTTTAAGAATTTCGATACATCAAAAATCAAGGTGGGTGAACAATTACCTAACAATAAAAAATTATTAAGATTGTTGGGAATAAAAAGTAATTTGATGGAGCGAGAAGATAGAATAGAACTTGATGAAGATAGGGTATTTTTTGTTAATAATAAAAAAGAGGTTGAAGCTGTTGCTAAGGGTAGAGTTGAGATAATAAAAACAGCTCATAATGTTTTAAGCGATAAATATGCTTATAGTATAAAACATAGATTAGTACATCTGTATAATGATTATGAACTTCTAAAGAATGGACATAATATAGGGTATGATAAACTAAATAAATTAGTGAAATTATTTTCAGGAAAGCAAAACTCTGGAAAGATTTTGGCAGATATAAATGATGTTAGTTTTACTTTTGACCAGAAAGATTTCTTTAATAAAATATTTTCAAACAATATTACTTGGGAAGAGCATAATAGTGAGATAGATTCTTGGGATGGTAAGAAATATTTTGATTTTGAGAAGCATTATGGAAAAGATTTTTTATCACTTTATTATGGAGATAAGGCTGAAGAAATCCAGAAATATGATGTCGATAAAATGAAAACATTATTTCAATATGCTCAAAAAGAAGGAGAGCTGTCGGTTTTTACTGAGGCTCAGAAAGATGAATTATTTGGTATGACTGGGAGTGTGGATTATGATGCTGAAGCAGACAAGTTAATAAATCAATTTAGATGGAATTATAATGAAAGTATTAAAAATGAGATTGATGCTTTTTTAGATAATACTAGTAAAGATTATAAATATAAAGTTCCTCAGAAAATGAGTGATATATTAGCTCTGCAAGATAAGAAGATACCAAGTAGAGTTTTGCAATTAGAATATTTAAGAATATTAAAGAAGCAAAAAGAAGAGAAACTTGATTTATTTGATATAGAGAATTTTCCTGAGCATACATTTAATTTTTATGATAGAGGTTATGCACCAGATGAAATAATAGATTATGTGGATCAAATATTAGATAAAGAAGACAAGAGCCCTGATTTAGATAAGAGAATTTTGAATTATTTTAATCTAATTAATGGTGGATTTCTTAAAAAAGAATATAAGGTGAAGGAAGAAAAAATATCAGGCTTTTGGGATGATATAAAAAAGATTGAAAATCCTCAAATAAGAAAACAATATTTGGAAATATTTATGATATCTCATAATAGGATTACTTTTGCTCCAAAATTAAGAGAAAAATTCTTTGATGAATGGTCTGATATTGTTGCAAATGATCTGGGAATGGACAATAAATCAGAAGATTTTTATAGAAAATTGATGGAACAAAAATCAAATGTAAGTGACTATAAACTGTTTCTACCTAAAAAATATGATAGTTCAGATTATGGAGCTTGGGGATCTAGAATAGCTTATGCAGATCAGATTGCATTACTTAGAAAAGTATCAGATAAATGTTTAACACAGGAAAAATCATCGATTGGTTTAGCTAAAGATTTTAAATTGAATGAAAAGCAAGTTATGGACTCAACTTATATGGGTGCATTTACTGAAGTTATTACAGCAAATGCTTTTGCCGATAAGGATTTAAATAGATACTTAGTTAAATATTTATCAGAAGAAGAGGATGAAGAATTAAATAAAAAAATAGCAGAGCGATTAAAAGAAAAGGCCAGAGAAGGGGTTAATAATATAACAAGCGATGTTTATAATAAAAACTTTGAGAGAGAAATATCTGTTTTTCACAAGAACTTTTGGAATTTGCCGTTTGAACAAAGGGCTATTGCTATGAAATATATTATGGAAACAGCAGATAAAGATTGGCAAAACAACTTTAAAACTGTAATGGATATTGTTTTACCTGAAAAGCATAAATATAAAAAAATAACCTTGGATATTTTGGATTCATATTTAACAAATATTGAAAAAAGTGATGCTGAAGTTTTGGTTCCTGCTATGTTAGTTGCAGAAATTAAAAAAGAAGGTGATGATGAGATTTCTTTGGGTGCAATATTATCGAAGTTTTTATCTAGTCAAGGTCCTATGCAGGTTAAATTAGGGCAAGCAATTGACTCTTATCCTAATTTACCTAAAGAATTAAAATCTGATGAAATTAAAGCTCTAAAAACGGATATGAATATCCCTGATAGGGCGACTATGTTTAGAAGATTAAAAGCCTTGATGCCAAAATCCGAATATGAAAAATTAGTCCATGTTGGTAAAGTATTGGGTGGGGGATCTTATTTTATTTCGGTTGCAGTAGAAAAAGAAAATAAAGAAAAATCAGTAATTGGTTATTTGAATAAATATGCAAGAGAAAGAGCTGAGAAAGGTGGTGTTGAGCTAGTTAATACTTTGAGTTCTATTCAGGAAAAAGGTTATAGTGATACTATTTGTGTGCCTTTAAAAAGAATGATTAAGCAGGCACAAAAAATGAATAAGATTGAAACAAATAATAAAGCTGGTTTGGAGCAATCTATAATTTCAGAAAAGACTTATGATGGGTTATCTATATCTTCTGGTGGTTTGACTATGGATTTTCAGGTGGCAAGATGGAAGTCTATAGCTCCTGATTATAAAGAAATGGAGCTTTGTGAAGGGTTAGATTTTAATAAGTTACCAGAAGATACTAAGGAAGATAAATATTATAAAAAGCATATTGCAAAGATTTATTTGACTGCGGAGATAATTAATATTATGGAAGGTGGGTATTTGGATCATGATAGGCATGGTGGACAGATAAAAGTTGATAAAAAGAATGATAAAATACATATTTTTGATAATGGTGCGATGTCCTTAGTTCCACCAAGTAAGGAAGAAAAAGAGTTATTGGGGCAGATATTATCTAAAGTTTATAAAAAGGCTTTGATAGGACAATCTCCAGAGAAAAATATAGAAAAAGAGATATTGTCTTTAACAACAAAAGATAATGATGCACCAGATCATATTGTGGAAGTTCAAAAGGCAATTCTTGCTTTGGGGGATTTTATGAGTAAACTAAGTACTAGGGATCAGATTAGTGCTATGATTACGGCTTTTAAGAGTTGTAATGTCGATCCTTCAATAGAAAAAGGATTTATGAATGGAGCCCCAAGAACTAGGGGGGAGTTATTGAAAGCTATTAACATTTTAGGTTCTATGGGTAATACTGGTAAGGTTGAGCGAAAAGAAATAAAAAGAGAAGTAATTAATGTTCAAGAATTTACCATAGACGATATAATTAAAGGTAAAACTCAAGAAGAGTTAAGCGAGATTAGTGTGTTGGATATTTTTGAAAATGATACTAATAGAAACAATAAAGTAATGGATATTAATCAAAATGGTAATATATTGAAAGATAAAAGAGTATTTGAAAAAGTTGGTATCATATCTAGAGCTTAATGGATAAAGGGAAAAAGATGAGAATTAAATATTTGTATGTAGCGATTGTGATGTTTTTAGTTGTTAGCAATGTTGAGGCAAGAATGAAATTTGGCGAAGCTAGTAAAAAGTTAGAAACTAAGAGTGTTGTTAAAGAAAAAGTTAGCGATGGTTATCAAATACCAGAACATTTAAAACAATTAGAACAAGAATTAATAGCAAGTGTTAGAAGAAAAAGTGGTTCTAAAAAAATGACTATAGATAATATTAGAGATCTAGGTAAAAAAGATATTCGTCAGGCTATGAAATATATGGAAAAGTATGATGATAGTTTGTTTGGTGATGAGATGAAAGAAATGCTAAAAGAAGTAGATGTAAGTGAAGCTAAGAAAATATTTAGTGATGCTGCTTTAGGTAAGGACTTATTGTCAGAATTTGATTTAAAAACCGAAGAAGAAGTTTTGGAGTTTGTGGCTAGTGAAGAAGGGCAGAAAAAAATGCTTGAATGGGTAAAGAAAAATAAAGATAAACTTAATAAAAATGTAGAGCAGTCTTTTGGGGTTAGTGCTGATGAACTTCGTGATGCTATTAAAATAAAAGAGATTAGGTAAGTTATAAAATGGTTGGTAATAATAACCTGAAAAAAGGGTTTATTGATTTTGAAAATTCTACATCTCCTGTCGTTATTCTTGTCAGAACACAAATATCAGAAAATATTGGTACTGCTGCAAGAGCGATGATGAACTGTGATTTATGTGATTTGAGATTGGTAACTCCAAAAGAAAACCATCTATCTGATAAAGCTCTTGGGGCTAGTTCTGGAGCTCAAGAGATATTAAAGCAGGCAAAAGTTTTTGATAGTTTTGAAGATGCTGTTGCAGATTGCAATTATCTGCTTGCAACATCGGCTAGAAGGCGAGATATGATAAAAGAAGTTTTTACTTCTGATGGTGGAGCAAAAATTTTAAGAGATAAAATAGCTAAAGGTCAAAAATGTGGATTTGTATTTGGGCCAGAGAGAACAGGGCTTACAAATGATGAAATAGCTATTTGCAATGGGATGATAGAAATTCCATTAAATCCATATCACTGTTCGCTAAATCTTGCACAAGCTGTTCTCTTAGTCGGTTATGAATGGTTTAAATCAGGGGATAATACCAAAGAACAACAGTTTTTTACTAATAATACGCAGATTGCAACAAAAGAATCTCTTCTAGCATTTTTTAAGCATCTAGAAAAAGAATTAGATGAATGTGGAAATTTAAGACTTGGTGATAAGAGACCAAGAATGGTTAGGAATCTCAGAAATATCTTTCAACGAAGTAATCTCACAGAACAAGAAATTAAGACACTACATGGAGTGGTGGCGGATTTGGTTAAGCCTCGTAAGAGAAAAGAGCTAAATCTTTGATTCTTCGTCTTTTCCCTTAAATCACATCAAATATAATTTATAAAATGAAGTGTTCACTTATTAAATATACGAGAAACTCCATTTGAAAATTGATTTAATACACCTTAAGAAAAAATC
>DHQH01000084.1:7281-24477 GCA_002410125.1 Alphaproteobacteria bacterium UBA5343 | reverse complement strand
CTTAAAGTGTTGATTCAAGAATGGTGTCTAAATTGTTACTTTTAAACTATATTTAAACGATATTTGCTTAGTATTTGTGAAGAATCGTTGCGGAAAAGAAATTCTGCAAGGAACATATAAACAATTTTGGAGAAAAGTTATGCATGGAAATGCACATGATGTTGTAAGTGCAGCTAATGTTATTTTTGGAATGGATCCAATGATTTTATCATCAGCTATACTTATAGTTAGTTATATAATTTTATTTACAGAGAAGTTAAACAGAGCAGTCGTGGCTTTACTGGGTGCATCTGTTATGATTTTTACTGGTATTTTAACCCAAGAAACAGCTATTGAAGGTATTGACTTTAATACATTAGCTCTTCTTATTGGTATGATGACACTTGTTGGAATTTCAGAAAAATGTGGAATGTTTCAGTATGTGGCTGTTTGGTCTGCTAAAAAAGTGAATGCAAATCCTCGTGGTATTATGATAATGCTTGCTATAATTACTGCAGTATTCTCTGCTTTACTTGATAATGTGACAACAGTTTTACTTATTATTCCAGTAACATTTCAAATTACTAGAAAATTAAAAGTTTCACCTTATCCATTCCTTTATTTAGAAATTTTTGCTTCTAATATTGGTGGTACTGCAACATTAATTGGTGACCCTCCAAATATCTTAATTGGTTCAGCATTAAACCTTTCTTTTATGGATTTTGTGAATGAATTAACTCCTGTTGTTGTGTTTACAATGGCAGCTTTAATTATTTTCTTTGATCTTGTATGTGGTAAGAAAATGAAAGCAACAGCTAAAGATAAAAAAGCTGTTATGGCAATGGATGAAAAAGAATGTATCACAGATACAGTATTGCTTAAAAAATCATTATCTGTTTTATTCTTAGTAATTGCTGGTTTTGTTAGTGCAGAACATTTACATATTCAAAACGGAACAGTAGCAATGTTTGGTGCCGCAGTATTAATGCTTTTATATACATTAGGTAACTCACATGGTGAGAGAGAAGAAAAAACAGAAAAAGCCTTAGCTAATGTGGACTGGACTACAGTATTCTTCTTTGCTGGTTTATTTGCAATCGTATATGGTTTAGAACAAGCAGGTGTGCTAGGTCTTGCTGGTGAAAAATTAATCGACATGACACAAGGTTGTATTGAAAAAACAGCAATGTATGTAGTGTGGATTTCAGCAATAGTATCAGCAGCAATCGATAACATCCCATTTGTTGCAACAATGATCCCATTATTACAATCCATGGAACCATCAATGGGTGGTAGAGAAGCTATGATGCCTGTATGGTGGGCATTATCTCTTGGTGCATGTTTTGGTGGTAACGGATCGCTTATCGGTGCATCAGCAAATGTTATGGTAGCAGGTATGGCTCAAAGAGAAGGACATCCAATCAGTTTCCTTAAATTCTTGATTTGGTCAATTCCTGTAATGTTAGTGACTGTGGGATTTGCAGCATTATATCTCCACATCCGTCACTTTATGTAGTTATTTCGGGTGTATTATTGACTATTTTATTGTTGGTGTCTTGCTTATGTACTATGTTATTTGTACACATCGCAAGACACCGTCTAAAACTAGTCTGATACTCCACCCGAAATAGAGTGAGGGTAATCGCCTAAAACTCATCTCATATAAAAAACTACATATGAGTTTAGAAATGGCAGTTAATTAGTTTTAGCTGTCATTTTTTTATGACTAGAACTCCTCTAATATAAACTCTTAAATAAGTATTTTTACAAAATCTAAGTGATTTTTTTACTTATATATTAGCTATTATTGTGAGGTTTGATATTGTTTATTTAACTTGTTTTTTTATAGTTTAGGGGTAATATAGTTATTAATTGTTTTTTTGTGCAATGAGATATAAGGAAAGAGAAGTTTATGTTAGATAATTTTGGAGTTGCATTATTAATCACTTTATTTGCTGGGTTGATGACTGTTGTTGGTGGTTTGTTGATATTTTTATTAAAAAAAGACGATATGAAAGCATTGTCAATTGGGCTTGGCTTTTCTGCTGGAGTTATGATTTTCTTGTCATTTACAGAAGTATTAGAAGAGGCAAAACATCTGCTTAGTGGATATTTTGTTGAGAGGGCTGATTGGTATGTATTGGTTGGATTTTTAGTTGGTGCTGTGATTGCTGTATTGATTGATTATTTTATTCCTAATCATATTGATGGGGCATGTTGGAAAAAAAGAAATGATGTAGTTTTGGCAGATGCGAAATGTGATAAAAAAACTCATAGAATAAGAAGAGCTGGGATTATGACGGCAATCGCAATTGCGATACATAATTTTCCTGAGGGGATTGCAACATTTTTCTTAACTACTCATGATTTGACTCTTGGAATATCAGTTGCAATAGCTATTGGACTTCATAATATTCCAGAGGGAATTGCTGTGGCATTGCCTATTTATCACGCTACAGGCAAAAAGAGAAAAGCTATTTGGTATTCCTTCCTATCAGGGTTGTCAGAGCCAATAGGGGCTCTTTTTGGGGCGTTTATATTACATGCTTTCTTGCCAGAGATGTTTGTGGGAATGTTATTTGCGTCTGTTGCAGGTATTATGGTTTATATTTCATTTGATACACTTTTACCATTATCTCGTGAATATGGTAATGGGCATTATTCAATATTAGGTGTGATACTTGGAACTTTGTTTATTTGGTCAAATCTTTTAATGCTTGGTTAGTGTTTGTAAAATATTTTAATTAAATATGGTTATATAACAAAAAAACTCCTTGAATAACAAGGAGTTTTGGATGGTGCTGGATAGGGGACTTCTAAGTTCTAAAAAGATTCTAATAAGTCTTTGGTTTTTATGTGCTTTAGTTTTTAAAGTTAGATTTCTCTGTTTTTATTTGGATATTTTGGTGTAGGTTTTTACTTTATTGTTTAGGAATTTGAGAACTATGAAGTAAGTGGTGGTTTGGTCTTATCATATTGAAAAATGTTTGACTTTTTACTTTATACTTGATAGTTTGTAAATATGGAAACTATCAAGTAGGTGCTATTATGCAAATTTTGTTAAAAGAAATAGATGCGAAGAAAAAGAAGCTTCAAGAACTTCTTAAAAATCCAGATAACGCTAAAGAGTTAAACAAATGGTTGATTACCGAATTAGCTTATACCTCTAATGCAATTGAAGGGAATACCCTAACTCGTCAAGAAACAGAACTAGTGATTGAAGAAGATATTACTTCTGGTAGTAAGCCTTTAAATGATTATTTAGAAGCTAAAAACCACGCTGATGTTTATAATTTTATGTTGGATTCTATAAAAGAAAATATTCCTGCTGATGAAAAGTTAATATTGCAGATACATAAAATGATATTAAAAGCTATTGATGATATGAATGCAGGGTTTTATAGGTCTGTGAAAGTTCGTATTTCTGGTTCACAAACTATATTGCCAAATCCTTTGAATGTTCCTAATTTGATGGATGAGCTCAATAATTGGTTGATTGAAACTAATGATGATGTGATGATTAAAGCTGTTGAAGCTCATTATCGTCTGGTTACGATTCATCCTTTTGCTGATGGAAATGGTAGAACGGCTAGGTTATTGATGAATTATATTTTGTTAAAAGCAGGATATAGTCCGATTATCATTAGAAATAGAGATAGGAAGAGATATCTTCGTGTTCTAGAAAATAGACAAGTTAAAGGGCTGGTAGAGCCTTATCAAAAATTTATGTTAGAATCTTTAAAGCGTTCAATGGGTGTGGCTATTGATTTATTAGATATTGAGACTGTTGATGTTAGTGGTGAAAAATTAATGAAAATTGGTGAATTTGCTAAGTTTGTAAATCTGCCAGTTTCTACTATTAGGTATTGGGTTGAGGTTGGTAAGATAAAACCTGTTGCTAAAACACAATCTGATTATATGCTTTTTGCAGAATATCAATCTGAAGAAGTTGATAAACTGAAAAGTTAGGTTGTTTTGATTTTTTTTTGGCTGATTTCAAATGTGATTCTAGATTAGCCGAAGTTTTTATGTTGTGGTAAATAGTGAAATTACCGTTCGGGAATATTTTATGAATTTTGATGTGTTTTGGTATGTAAAATTACCGTTCGGTAATATCTTATTTTGTATCTGAAAATAGTTTAAACTTTTCATCAAACTTTTCTTAAATTTAGTTTAAAACTTTTTAAAGAAAAACACCCTTTAGTTTTGTGATTTTTCAGTGACTTAGTGTAGATGTTTGTTTTTAAAACTTTAACGAATTTCACAAAACTTTTTATCAATATTTCACAAAACTTTGCCCAAAACTAAAAAATCCCTTTAGAGTATAAATATAAATTTATATTATATAATATATTTAAAAAAATAATATATATACTTCACTAAATAATTCCAACTAAAATATTTGTTTTGCTTGTTATCACTTCGCTTACAAATATAAGTTTCATTGATTTTGCAGATAAAAAAGTAAGTTTTGTTACTTTTTTACTTAGCTATTATATATATTTCAAAAAAGGCTCTCTAAAATTTCTTGGGTTAAAAAAAGTTTTCTTAAAAATCACATACTTATAAAAAAGTTTAAAAATTTTCGGAACAGTTACGGAGTTTTCTCGTAGTTCCTAGTGTCGAAACAAAAACTAGGAGAAAATGCGATGATGAAAAATGATGCTGAAATTAGTAAAATTGAGACAATTTTTGATGTTAAGTGTGAATTGAAATTTGCGGTTAATGTCTTGTCTAGGATTAAATATAGCGATTTTGAGCAATATAAAAAACAAATTCCTTGCGATGGAGATGATTTTAAGTTGATTGAAATTTATAGTGCTAGCGAGTGGATTAAGCGACCAACAGAGCTAGAAATAGCAAGAATGGAGAGATGTTTGAGTTGGTTTGATGAGTTGGCGGAGTTTGAAAAGGAGTTAGTTTGGAGAAGAGCTAATGGAGTTCCATGGAAAGTAATTTGCTATGATATGGGATTTCATCGTTCAAATTTGAGTGAAAAGCACAATGTCGCATTAGCAAAGATATTGGGCGGAATAAGAAAAAACACCAGAGCATAAATAAATTTAATATTGTTTTTTACTTGTGATAATATAAACTATGTAAGAAAATTAGAATATTGGTAGAAAAATGAAGTCTTTAAACTTTGAACAATTAAAACCTAAATTTACAGAACTTGCAGAAACTGGTGCTTTTGTTGAGCAATATGCTTATTCAGACCCTAAGGCATCAATATTTCATGCAAGAGCATTTGTTGAGAGTTTAGTGAAGTCAATTTACAAGGCTTATGGTGAAGATACCTATAAAACAAATCTTATAGACCTTCTTAAAGAAGATTTCTTTGTTAAAAATACTCCAAAGGTTATTTTAGATAAACTCCATATCATTAGAAAATTAGCCAACTCATCAGTTCATGGTCAAAAAACAACAAGTGATAAATCGTTATTATTGCTAAAACAGTTATACGATATAGCTAAATGGTTTGCTCGTATTTACCTTAATGTAACAGATTTTGTTGATTATCAAGAACCATCAGATACAAGTTTAAAAATAGAAGAAGATGCTTTAGTTAAAGAGCAGAAGATTCAAATACAAAAACTACAAGAAGAGCTAGAAAAAGTAAAATCTAAAGAACTTAAAACAGTCTCAATTGAAGAAAATACTCATATATCAAAAGAAGAACTCAAATATAATGAAGATGAGACCAGAGTTAATTTAATCGATATTATGATTGAGCAATCTGGTTGGGATATTAAGCCAATCTCTAGCAAGATTAAAGATAGAGAACATATCTATCAATATGATACAGAAGAAGTTAAAAGAGAGTATCAAGTTAATAATCAGCCAACCACTACAGGCGTTGGTTATGTCGATTATGTTTTATGTGATAAAGATGGAACAATTCTAGCTGTTATAGAAGCCAAAAGAACAAGCGTAGATGTTGAAAAAGGTAAAAAACAAGCTTCATTATATGCAGATGCTATAGAGAAATCACAAGGTTATAGACCAGTAATATTTTACACAAATGGTTTTGAGACTAGAATTTGGGATGACGCTCAAAACACTCCACCAAGATTAATATGGGGTATGTATTCAAGAGATAGCCTTAAAAAACTTATATTTCAAAGAAATCGAAACAGCTTAGAAAATGCTCAGATTAGTGATATAGCAGGTAGAGATTATCAGTTAGAAGCAATAAGAGCTGTATCTAATAAATTTTCTAAAAATCAAAGAAAAGCATTAATAGTTCTAGCTACAGGAACAGGTAAAACCAGAGTAGCTATATCTATCAGTAAATTACTACAAGATAATAATTGGGCTAAGAAAATTTTATTCTTATGTGATAGAAATGCCTTATTAAGACAAGCTAAAAGAAACTTCAAAGAGCATCTGGGAAGCAACCCATCAGCAGTTGTTAGTTCTAAAAATAAAGAAGAAATGAAAAATGCAACAATCTGTTTTGCAACATATCCAAGTATGATGAACCAATATACAGAGTTTGATGTTGGGTATTTTGATTTAATTATAGCAGATGAGTCCCATCGCTCTATTTATAACATCTATGCAGATATCTTCAAATATTTTGATTGTTACCAAATTGGTTTAACCGCAACACCAGTTGATTTTATCAATAGAAATACATTTGATTTATTTGATTGTGATACAACACTTCCAACAGCATACTATTCACTAGAAGATGCTGTAAGAGAAGGTAATCTTGTTAATTATAATGTTTACACTCATTCTACCAAGTTTTTAAGAGACGGTATAAAATATAATAAGCTTACAGACGAGCAAAAGAAGGAAGTAGAAGAAAAAGGTTATGAAGAAGAAGATATTGATATCAATTCACAATCTGTAGGTAAAAAAGCTTATAATAAGGATACAGATAGACTAATTATAAGAAACCTTATGGAAAACGGCTTAAAAGATAAAGACAACCAAAAGATTGGTAAATCAATTATTTTCTCAAGAGGACATAAACATGCTATCCTAATCCAAGAGTTAATAGATGAGATGTATCCTCAATATGGCGGAAAGCTAAGTGCGGTTATTGATAGCCACGACACAAGAGCTCAAAGTTTACTAGATGATTTTTCAGAAATTAATAATCCTATGAGAATAGCTGTATCGGTTGATATGTTAGATACAGGGGTTGATGTCCCTGAAGTTGTAAACCTTGTATTTGCAAAACCTGTTAAGTCAAAAGTTAAGTTCTGGCAGATGATTGGTCGTGGGACAAGACTTTGCAAAAATCTATATGGCGATGGTCAGGATAAAGAATTTTTCAAGATTTTTGATCATTGGGGTAATTTTGAATATTTTGATGAGCTAGATGAAGGAGCTGAAAAGTCACCAGAAAGAAAGTCTCTACTTCAGTCATTATTTGAAACAAACTTAAATATAGCTGTGAATGCTAAAAAGAAAGATTTAGATAATATCTTAGAAGACATCAAACCAAAATTAGTTGATATGATTAATAGGCTTCCAACTGAAAGTGTATCTGTTAAGGAAAAGAGAGCGGATATTGCATATTTCTCAAACATTAAAAATTTAGATTTGGGTAATAAAGAATTAGTTCTAAGATTAAAATCAGATATAGCTCCATTAATGCAATGGATTGATATTGAAAAGCAATCAAATAAAATCAAATTTGATTTATTAATCGCAAGATTACAAAATAATCTTTATGAAGCTAAGGATTATACATCTCAAAAAGAAGATTTAATTACAAAATTAGATAGTTTACCAACAAATCTAACTCAAGTTAAAAACAAGCAAGAAGTAATAGATACTGTTAAATCATCAGAGTTCTGGGAGAAAGTTAACTATTTTTCACTATCAGAAGCAAATCAAGAATTAAGACCTTTGGCTGATTTATTTGAAAATACAACTCCAACACCATTGCCACCAAGATATTTTGATATAACAGAAGACAGAGCTGATGAAATCATTGAAATTTATCATGGTAAACTTTCAGAATCTATGCAGAAATACAAAGAAAAATTTACAGACATAATCCATGAAATCTTAAAAAATGATACCGTTATGAATAAGATAAAACAAGGTATCAAGCTTAGTAAAAATGATTTTGACAAAGTTATATCTTTAATTCTAACTCAAAACCCAACTTTAGATAAACCAGTTTTAAAAGAGTTTTTCCCTAATATAGAAGCATTAGAACATCTATTAATGTCTATTAGTGGAATTAACAACGATATGGTTAAAACAAAATTCTCTGAATTTATAAAAAATTATAGTTTATCTGATATTCAGATGAAATTCTTGAATGCTTTACAACAATTTATAATTCAACATAATGGAATAAACATATCAGATATTGACCAAGCACCATTTACAAGCTATTCAAGAGACGGTATTGACGGACTATTTGAAGAAGACCAAGTAGATGAGATTATAGAAATTATAAAAGAGTTCCCACAACATAAAGAAATAAAAATATAGGT
Organism: Alphaproteobacteria bacterium UBA5343; assembly: GCA_002410125.1. Taxonomy (GTDB): domain Bacteria; phylum Pseudomonadota; class Alphaproteobacteria; order RF32; family UBA5343; genus UBA5343. Next base: position 16,033 of record DHQH01000084.1, on the reverse strand, counting down.
GAGATAATGACAAGAGCAGAATTTAAACAAACAATAGATACATTATGGGAAAAGTTTTGGACGGGTGGAATTACTAATCCGCTTTCTGTGATTGAGCAAATAACCTATTTAATCTTTCTTAGAATGTTAGATGAGCGAGAAGATAAGAATAAAAAAGCCTCTAAAAGAACAGGTGAATTTACTACTCTTTTCCCAGATTTTAAGAGAAACCCGCATATAGATGATAATAGTTCAGAAAATCTAGTTAAAGGTCAATCTATAAGATGGTCAGAATTTGGTCGCTTAGCTCCAGAAAAAATGTTAGAAAAAGTTCGTGGTGATGTATTCTTATTCTTAAGACAATGTAATTTCTCTAATACAAGTTCAGGTAAATTCTTAAAAGATGCTGTGTTTTTAATCAATAAACCATCAGTATTAGAAGAAGCAGTTAATATTATAAATAAATTACCACTCGATGATGACGATATTAAAGGTAATTTATATGAATATCTATTAAGTAAATTAACAACTTCTGGAATTAACGGACAGTTTAGAACTCCAAGGCATATCATTGAAATGATTGTTAGGCTTGTTGATCCTAAAAAAGGCGAAAAAATAACAGATCCTATGTGCGGAACATCAGGATTTTTGCTTGAAGCATATAAACACATCATAAAAGAAAATACTTCAAAAGATGGAATGGTTACAAGAAATGGTGTTAAAATTCATACAGGAGACAAGCTAAGCCAAGCAGAAAGAAAAGTCCTACACGAAAAATCTATTTATGGATTTGATTTTGATGCTTCAATGCTTAGAGTTGCCTCTATGAACTTACTTCTTCATGGTATTGATAACCCAAATATTGAGTATCAAGATGCTTTTTCTAGCAATTTCTTTGAAAGACATCCAGAACAAGCCGAAAATGCTTTTAATGTTATACTTGCAAACCCTCCATTTAAGGGTAGTTTAGATGTTGAAGATGTATCACCAGATTTATTAAAAAAAGTGAAAACTAAAAAGACAGAAGTTTTATCAATTCCTTTCTTTCTAAGATTGCTTAGAACTGGTGGAAGAGCTGGTATTATTGTTCCTGCAGGTGTGCTTTCAACAGAAAATAATGCTTATGTAGAAGCTAGAAAACTATTAATAGAAGATAATCAGCTAGAAGCAGTTATCACAATGCCTTCAGGTGTGTTTAAGCCTTATGCCGGTGTTTCAACAGCAGTTTTAATCTTTGCCAAAGGTGGTAAAACAGAAAAAACTTGGTTTTATGAAATGGCAAATGATGGTCTTAGTTTAGATGATAAAAGAAGCCCAATAGAAGAAAATGATATTGAAGAGATTGTAAAATCTTATAAAACAAAAAAAGAAATTGAAAAGAAAAGCTTCCTAGTTACAAAGTCCGAGTTAGTAAAAGAAAATTATTCTCTCCTTCCTAGTAAATATAAAGAAATTGAATATACTCCAAAAGTTTTTGATAAAACTTCATTAGAAATGGTTGAGGCTATTATGGAGCGAGAAAAAAAATTAAGTAATATCGCAGATGGACTATATAAACAACTCGGAGGTAAGTAATAATGATAGATAAAAACAACTTACCAAAAGGTTGGGAATGGAAGAAACTAGGTGAAGTTTGTGACTGTTTGGACAATAAAAGAAAGCCTATAAGCAAAGTTGAAAGAAATAACAGAATACTTGGTAAAAATGATGAAGAATTATTCCCTTATTATGGTGCAACGGGACAGACTGGTGTTATCGATGATTATCTTTTTGATGGTGAATATCTTTTAATTGGTGAAGACGGCTGCCCTTTCTTGGATGAAGATAAAGACAAATCATATATAATTAATGGTAAATCATGGGTTAATAATCATGCTCATATATTAAAAACAAAGGGTGAAATAGAGTCTCATTTATATTTAAAACATTACTTAGATAAATATAACTATAATGGGATAGTTTCAGGTTCAACAAGGTTAAAGCTTAATAAAAGTGCTTTATTAAATATAGATATTATTTATCCAGTGGATAAAGGTGAACAAAAGGTTATAGTTGATGCATTAAAAGAAGTTTCTGAAGCTATAAGACTTAGAAAAGAAACTATTGAACTAAGTAAAGAGCTAATAACCTCTATCTTCCACGATATGTTCGGCGACCCCATCACCAACCCTAAAGAATGGGAGAAAGATTATCTAGATAATCTTTGTGTTAAGATTACAGATGGCTCGCATAATCCACCAAAACCTGTTGGTTATAATACAGAGCATTTAATGTTAAGTTCTCAGAATATCAAAAACAATGAATTAGTCCTTAATAATGTAAGATATTTAACAGAAGAAGGTTTTCGTAAAGAAAACAAAAGAACAGATGTGCAAGATGGCGACATTCTTTTAACAATAGTTGGAACAATTGGAAGATCTTTAATCGTAACAAGTCAAATGCCAAGGTTTGTTCTTCAAAGAAGTGTATCAGTAATAAAAACAAAGCAAGATAAGGTAAATAATATATTTTTAAATTATATGTTTCAAACAGATGCGTTTAACATATTGTTTAATAGTTTAGGAAAAGGTGTAGCTCAAAAGGGAATGTATTTGAAAGACTTAAGAGGTATTAATTTAATAACTCCCCCTTTACTTCTTCAAGAAGAGTTTGCTAAGAAAGCGATGGAAATAGAAGAATATATAAAAGCTCAAAAAACTGAACTTGCAAATTTTGAAGAACTTTTCCAATCTCTCCTTCAAGAAGCCTTCAACGGCAACCTAACCGCCAAAATGAGAACTAATAACTAAGTTTTAGGAGTAAAATATGCCTGCTGGATATAAACAAGTTATCAAAAATCTATATTTAGAAAACTTTAAAAGCTTTAGTCATAAACAAAGGATAAAACTAGCTCCTGTCACTTTGTTATTTGGTCCTAATAGTACTGGTAAAAGTACTATTATGGAAGCAATGAGTTATTTGTGTGAAGTCGTAAGCGGTAATTTAGATGCTGATATTACAGCTCATGGTGGTCAAGCACTGAATCTCGGTGGATTTAAGAATATTGTTAATAGAAAAGATGTAAGTAAGTTAATCAGAATTGGTTTAGATATTGATTTGACAGCTATAGATGTTGAAGATTATTTTTTACATGAATACACAAGTGAGTATAAATTTGATTATAAAAGTTTATATTTTGAAGTTGAAATTTCATTCAATGATAGTTTAGCGATTGAAACCCCTTATGTCTCTAAGATTATATATAATTATGATGATATGTTAAAATTTAATTTATCATCGGCAGGTGATTTCTCTAAATGGAATTTTATGGCTCAAGAAAATATAGATGATGATATTAATGATAATGTGCAGGATTATGAAAGTTTAGATTATGTTTTAGAAGCAAAAAAGATTAATAGTTTTATTGAAAATAAATCTAAATTAGGTGCTCTCCCTAGATATAAAAAAGATGATTTGATTAGAGTTTTTGAAGAAATATCTAATCAAAGAACTGTTTATAGTCATTTAGAGGATGGTGAGCCTGTTCCAGAACTTGATCATAATGGTAATGAAGTGATGGATGCTGATTTAGATGTAGTAGCGATAGAGTTAAATAAAATATATTCAAATTTAATTCATCTGCCATTACAGTTGATAAGAAAATGTTCTGAAAATTATAGAATTGTTGGTCCTATTAGAGAGATTCCAGCTAAAAATTTCTTACCTCAAAAAACAAGACAACTTTCTAGGTGGTATGATGGAAAAGCTGCTTGGGATGCTCTATATCGTAAAGATTTACCAATAGAAACCGTAAATACAAGTATGAATTGTTTAGAGTTGGGGTATGATATTGTTAAAAGAGAAGTTGATTACGATTGTACAGAAGTGTATCTTTTAGATAAAAATAATAATGTTAAGGTATTACCTGAAAATGTAGGTGTTGGAATCTCTCAAATTATTCCAGTTATTATTGCTTCTATGTATTATGTATCAGATTATGATTTTACAAAAATGGTTGCTATACAGCAACCAGAGCTCCATGTTCATCCTAGAATTAAAAGTGAATTAGCAGATGTTTTTATAGTTCAAGCAATGGATTATGGTGTTCCTTTCTTAATAGAAACCCATAGTGAGCATTTAATATTAAGACTTTTAAGAAGAATTAGAGAGACACATTCAGGTAATCTTGAAAAAGATTTCCCAGAATTTACCAAAGATGATTTATCTGTTCAATATATATCACCTCCAGATAAGGAATTTCCTTATACCCGAGTTCAAACTCTTAGGGTCGATGAAGAGGGTGACTTTATAGAACCATGGCCAGGTGGTTTTTTCGAAGAAAGAGACAAGGATTTAATGGTATGATATATGGTTATGCTGTTGATCCTGGTGTTATTAGTAATGATCTAGAGTTCTTTCATGTGTTTGATAAATTTGATTACTCTTCTGCACGAAGATTTTTTAAATATCCTAAAAATTGGAAGCAACTCTTACCAAGTGATATGAGAGATGGGTTGACAAAGAAAAGGCTAAAGAGATTTTTAGAAAAGAATGAAGTCTTTTTTATAGATATATGTGACGAGTATGATGGCAATGATAAATGGTTAAAAAATGTTGAAAATAATATTTTAGATTTTGATGAATTAAAGGGTGTTGTTAATAAAAACAAGGAAAGTAATAAATATATAAAACTCAGTGACTTTAATAATAGTCATGAGCGTGTTGATATAAATAACTCAATGAAGGTTAGTAGAGAGACAGGTTGCTTATTTAAAGAAATCAAGAATATTATTAAATTTAGTAAAAGAATTTATTTAGTGGATCCGTATTTTGATATAACAAAGGATGAGTGTTATAATTTTATAGATCCATTGATAAAGATGTATGAAGGAGTATTAGGTTCTAGGTTAATGAGTTTAAATTTTTGTGTTTCAGATAAAACTTTTACTCCTGAAAATCAAATATCTTTTAAAGGTAAGTTAAATGATATAAGATCTAAAATTAATAGAGATGTTGAGTTGTATATAATAGAGGATGCGAAAATTCATAATAGATTCTTATTATCTAATATTGCTTCTGTATCAATAGGTAATGGTTTAAGTGATAACTCAAATAAAAAAGAAGATGGTACAGGTGGAGGTTGTGAAGATGATGATGTATCTTTATTGAGTTATAAACACTATAAAGATAGACTAAGTGACTATACATTAAATTATGTTCAAAAACATCTTATATTTAAAGAACATGAAATAGTAGAAGTCTAAATAATAGCTCTATGGGATAAGGTTAAAGAATACCGTAAGTTAGCTTTGTGATTTCTGAAAGTTATATGTTGGGACAAGAGGAGGAGTGGTTTTGCTCCTCTTTTTTTATATAAATATTGTTACTGATAGGGTGTAGTGATGATATGTTTTAATTGTTCCCGAGCGGGTGTTTATAAATGGGTCCTTCCTAGGAGTTTTTTGCTATGCGGGGGGGCAACCGCAGTATTTTTTTAGTAACTGCGAACTTTTTTGGGTTCGCAGTTCGCAGGGGTGAAATTTGCTGTATTCCTTTGTGAGGTTGAGTTTGGAGGTGCGAACCTTTGGGTTTTGGGTTCGCAGGGGCTGAAACGGGGTGCGAACCCAAAATATAGTGTATGGAAGTTTAAATTTTGGGTGCGAACTACTAGGTCTTGGGTTCGCAGGTAGGAGGTTTTGATTTAGGGAGGGGTTTTATCAACCGAAATTATTTTTAATGATTGATTTGACTACTTTTGATTGTTATATTGTTCAGTATTAACTAATCTTTTGTAATGGTGCTTTGATATGTGGAAATTTATAGCGTTTTTGTGTCTTTTGCCAATTATTGTAGAATATTGGGTTGTTATAGTTGTTTTTGGTTTTATTGCATTTATTGCGGGGGCTTTTTCTTCTAATGAAGAAGATAAACAAACAGTTCATTATAAAAACAATAATATTCATTCTAATTCGAATAATGGATGGTGTAAGAAATTACATAATAATGATGATGAATGGATTACAGGTGTAAGTAGCGGTTACCAAGAGGATGAGTTTTCTAGCTATAATATAGGGGACGATGCTTCTTACGACTTTATGATTATAGATGATGATTCTTATGAGAATGCATCTAATGATATATCTTGGATTTCTAAAGGTGAAGAGTTTATAAAGAGTGGAATTAATATTAAAGGAGGTATGTTATATACTTCTAAAAAAAATAATAGATTACCATTTGTAATTTCAAAGAATAGTAACATAACAAACAGTGAAATTGATATATCTAAGAGGTTATTAGATTATTGGCCAAGTTATTCAGAATGCTCACCAGAGGCTAAAAAATGTTATTTAACTTGGTTGTCAGAAGGAAGAAGTAATCCCAAAGCTGATATAGGTTATGTCTTTATATTCTTCTATGGTTTGGAATATCGTTATTTCGTCGATATTGCAAAAAATCCTAAGTTAAAAGATGAAATAGTAGATATAAAAGAAGAAATTGAGAGGTTGTTATCTATATATGGTGATAACAACTCATTTAACGGTTATGCATCAAATTTTATAGAGTTTATAACATATTCAAATCAAGACTTATTCAAATTATCAAATTTTGATTTTAAGAAATATTTAAGTCATCATGGTTATGAAATGCCTTTAGGTTTAAAATGTGAACTAGGTAGAAGGGCATACCAAAAAGAAGCCCTGTCATCAGGGTTATCTTTAGCTTGGGTTAGAAATGATTATTTATTTAAGTTATTAACTCCATCAACTAGATGCAGTGAAGAATTTAATGAGTTATGGATGAGATATTATGATGACCATTTTAAAGATGGACTATTCTTAAATACTAAAAACTCTCAAGTTAGTATATATTATAATACAGCTAGTAGGTGTCTTTATTATTACGATATTAAAAATAATATTAAGATTGATGGTGTTTCAGATATTTCTAGACTTAAAACACCTGTCAAACAATTACAAAAATTGATTAATAAGATTAATTCGGAATTAGAAGATTATAGTAGAGCTTCTGTTGATAAGAATAAAACAGACGAAGAAAAAAATCTATATTTACCTAAAGTAATAAGAGATAAAAAGTTTCAAGATGTTTTAGATGATTTAAATAAGAAAATATCGAGCGATGGTTATATATTGTTTAAATTCTCAGAATTTTTAGAAAAGTTATCTATTAAAGGTAATTTACCTCCAAAAAGTTATATAAAATTAAAAGATTTTCTAGAAACTAATGGTTTGCATATAGTTAGTACTAAAAAAATTGAAAGACTTAACTCTGATGATTTTATATCGTTATGTTATTTGGATAAGAGCAACGCTTCTTTTGAATTCGAAAAGAAAATTGTGATTACCTTGTCTTATTTTATGCATAGTTGTAATAAAACAGATGAGAGTGTTTTGAATTTACTGAATGATAACTTTAGTAAAAATGCTAATAGTTTATACGCTAATTTTTTAGTTAATTTTAAAAACAAAATTTCTTATTCTTCTCTGGTTAAATATATAAAAGATGAGGAAAAAGGTGAGAAGTTTCTAAATATTTTATCAAATTTACTTCGTAATTCTATAGGTTTAAGAGTTGATATTATAAAGAAATTAGAAAAATTAGCAGATTTGTTTGGGGTTAATTCTCAAGATTTCCATTCTTTATTGCATAGTAATAATAAAAACTCAAAAAGTAAGGTTAAAGCTTCTCGTAAGTTAGATTACAATAAAATAGATAAATTAGAGAAAGAGACAAAAGTAGTTGCAGATATACTTAAAGATGTCTTTGTAGAAGAAGCGGTTATTGAAGAAGATAAATCATCAATATTTGAGTTTAGAGGCAATAAACAGAAGTTTTATGATTTCTTAATTACTAAAGAAGAATGGGTAAAAGATGAATTACAGGATATGGCAACTAAATTAAGTTTAATGCTTGATGGTTTTTTAGAAGAATTAAATGATGCTTCTTTTGAGAAATATGATGAGTATTTGATAGAGTTAGAGGCAAATAATGTATATGTTAATCTAGAATTATTAGAGGTGAATGATGAGTAGAATAAAAACAAGAGAGAGAAATTCTTTACTACAATCTTTAAAAGCAGGGGTTGTTCCAAAGACAGGACAAAGATTAATACAGGTAGGTAGAGTAGATGAAATAAAAGCTATGTTGAGTGACATTGACGCTATATCTGATGGTGGAAGTTCTTTTAGAGTAGTTGTTGGTGAGTATGGAGCTGGTAAGACATTTTTTATAAATCTTATTAAGAATATGGCTTTAGAGAAGAAGTTTGTTACTGTAAGTGCTGACTTAAACCCTAATAGAAGATTTTATGGTTCTGGAGGTCAGGCTGTATCATTGTATAATGAGCTTATAAAAAATATGTCCACTAAGATGTATTCTGATGGTGGAGCTATAACATCTATTTTAGAGAAGTTTATAGTATTATGTATTGATAAATCTAAAGCTAACGGACTAAGTGTTGATGATGTGATTGACCAGGAACTACAACCGATTATTGATATGGTTAATGGTTATGATTTTGCGTTGGTTGTAAAGGCCTATTATAAAGGATATAATGATGGAGATAATGCTCTTAAAAATGATGCAATAAGATGGTTAAGAGGCGAATTGAAATCTAAATTAGATGCCAAAAGCTCCTTAGGTATTAGAAGTGTTGTGAATGATGAAAATTTTTATGACCAAATCAAACTTTTATCAAAATTTGTTCAAATAGCAGGATTTGCAGGTTTATTTGTGTTCGTTGATGAAATGGTAAACTTATATAAGTTAAGCAATA
>DHQH01000084.1:5811-7095 GCA_002410125.1 Alphaproteobacteria bacterium UBA5343 | reverse complement strand
AACTTATATAAGTTAAGCAATACAATATCAAGAAATAACAATTATGAGCAGATACTTAGAATGTTTAATGATATTTTACAAGGTAATGTATCTGGATTAGGATTTTTGTTTGGAGGTACTCCTGAGTTTGTAACAGATACTAAAAGAGGTTTGTATAGTTATGAAGCTTTACAAACAAGATTAGGTGATAATCAGTTTGCTAAAGGAGATCTAGTCGATTTTTCAGGGCCACTTATAAGGCTTAATACCTTATCTCAAGAAGATTTCTATTTGCTGATAAAAAAAATCAGAGATGTATTTGCTTATAATGAACCATGCAATTATTTAATACCTGATGAGGCTTTAGAAGTCTTTATAAATGTTTCATCTCAAAGGTTAGGTAGTGATTATTTTAAGACTCCTAGAACAACTATTAAATCATTTGTGAACTTTTTATCTATATTAGAACAGAATAAAAATGCTAAATGGCAAGGTGTGTTAGAGGTTGATATAGAGTTTGAAGTTGATGTAGAAAAGGATAATTTAGAAAGAGAAGTATTTAATGACAACAAAGTGGTTATAGATGATGAGTTCGCAACATTTAAAATCTAATGCTGTTTCTTCAAGTTATGAAATGTTGCACCAGAGTGTAAAGCATTGGGTATATAAACAAAATTGGAAATCATTAAGGTTTGTCCAAGAGAAAACTATACCTCATTTAATAAAGCCTAGTACAGATGTACTTGTTTGTTCAGGTACTGCATCAGGTAAAACAGAGGCTGCTTTTCTTCCAATTATATCTTATTTATTGGAGAATCCAGATAGTTTAGTTCTTTATATTAGTCCTTTGAAAGCTTTGATAAATGACCAATATAACCGTTTGAGTGATATTTGTGAATATCTACATATACCTGTTACTCCGTATCATGGAGATGTACCTATAAATAAAAAAAAGCAGTTGTTTGATAAAAGAAGGGGTATTTTAATTATTACTCCAGAATCTTTAGAATCTCTGTTTGTGAATAAAGGTGGAGAAATAAATAGTTTATCTAGTAATATTAAATATATAGTGATTGATGAAATTCATTCTTTTATTGGTTCGGAAAGGGGTAAACAGTTACAATCTCAGATATATAGAATAGAACAAGTTAATGATAATTTTATACCTAGGGTAGGTTTATCAGCAACAATTGGTGAACCAGAATTAGCCACAAAATTTTTGAGATATGAAAATAGCAATGATGTTGAAATTATTGACGTTAAAGAAAGTGGCAGAGAATTAAAAATTTTACTTCACGGTATTGA
>DHQH01000084.1:0-5594 GCA_002410125.1 Alphaproteobacteria bacterium UBA5343 | reverse complement strand
AAAGAGATTGAAGTTATTAATGATGTTAATGAAATTTCAGATATTTTATTTAAAAAGCTTTATAATACTAATAATTTGATTTTCCCTAATAGTAGGGAGAAAGTTGAAGAGTATTGCTCTTATTTAACAGATTTATGTGAAGCTCATCATATGGTTAATCGTTTTTTTCCTCATCACGGGTCTTTATCTAAGGATATTAGGGAATATGCTGAAGATAAAATTAAATCTTCTTCAGCTAATATTATTGCTACAACAACGTTAGAGCTTGGTATTGATATTGGTTCGGTTGAATCTATAGCACAAATTGGTTCTCCTCCTTCTGTTGCTAGTTTAAGGCAACGTATTGGTCGTTCTGGTAGAAACGGAAGTAAAGCATCTATATTAAGAGGTTTTACTATTGAACAATCAGGTATTGGAGATATTTCGGAATATACTAAGCAGAACACACTACAAATTGCATCTATGATTATGTTGATGTGTGAGGGGTGGGTTGAATCTCCTATTGTTGGTAGCTTTAATTATTCTACATTTATTCAACAATTATTGTCCGTCATTTCTCAATATGGAGGAGTAAAAGCCTTATCTTTATGGAGAATGTTAATTGAGAAGGGGGCGTTCCCATATATAATAAAAGAAGATTTTTTTGATATATTGAAGAAATTGGGCAACGAAGATATAGTATATCAGACTGATAATGGTATTATATATTTAGGAAAAACAGGTGAAGCTATAGTTAATAATTATAAGTTTTATACAGCTTTTAAGACGGATATTGAATATAGAATTGTATTAGAAACTAAAACATTAGGTACTATACCGCTTTCTAAACAAATTTTTGAAGGTCAATGCATAATTTTTGCTGGTAAGAAGCTTAATATAATAGAAATAGACGATGATAATAAAATAATTTTAGTTAATTTCGCAAAAGGAGGGGAACCTACATCTTTTTTTGGAAATGGTTTTCTTCTTAATGATGTCATAAGAGCTAAAATGAAATCTATATTAATTAATGATTATAATATTCCGTTTTTAGATGCTAAGTCTAAGTCATATATTGATAGTGCAAGGTCTTATGCCCATAAATCAGGTCTTTTCAGTAAGATATACGATTCCTTTGGAGGGGCTGGTATATTATTTACTTGGAAAGGGGATAGGGTTAATGAGACTATCGCATTTTTCTTAATGCAACATAATATTATCGCTGTAAATAATGGTTTTTATATAGAGATTACAATAGATGAGTCTAGTTTATATGATAAATTAAGAGAATTATATGAGATGAAAGAATGTGACTTTCTATCATATGTTGATAGGATTCCTGAATTGTGTATTGAAAAATGGGACTTTTTATTGCCAAGAAGTTTGCAGGTTAAGTCATACGCTCAAAAGTATTTTGATTTTGAGGGTACGAAAATATTTTTGAAGCATCTATTGAATAAATAATCTCACTCGAAGCCGTATTTCTTTCTTTGGGCTTGCCAGTGGAGGGGGATTTTTTCTCCTCTGAAGTCCATGGTTGATAATTCGACTGGTTGTTTACCTGTCATGATTGCATCGATTATGTCGGGTGCTAATAGCGTCATTGAGAGTTGTCGGCACAGGGTGGTTAAATCCATTTTTAAGAATTTTGACATTTCGGTGGCATTCATATTTTTAATTTCCATAAGCCATTTTAATTTAAAACCCTCGGTTAGGTGATAAATCAGTCTTTCATTCTTAAATGTTAGATTTTTGAGCTTTTCTTTTTCAACTATTCTGGTTTGGTTTTTATGTTTAAAAATTTTGATGGCTATTTCTTCACTATATGTCATTTTATAAATCTCCAAATTTTAATATTGCTTCTTCTTTATATTCTATGGTGAGCTTGTCTTTGTGGATTGTTACTTTTTGAATTATTGAAGTTATGATGTTTCTGATTTCTGCAGGACAGAGGAAATCCCAGATTTTATCAATGTTTTTAACTTTTCTAAAAAATGTAGCTCTGTCTAGTTTCGGCGATGTTTGAACCAATCTATTATATATTTCTTCTAAAGCCTTTTTATTATTGAGTAATTCTTTTACTCGGTTGATGACTATGTTATCGATTTCTGTTGCGGGGATATTGCCGAGTTCACAAAAGATATAAGAGTTTTTTATGGCATTTAGTGAGGTGTAGTAATTATATCTTTTATTGTCTTTTTTAGTATGGTTGGCGACCATGGTGCTGTTGCAACATCCACATTCTAATAAGCCTTTTAATAATGGTGTTTTGTTTTCTGATATGCTTTCTCGTCTTTCTGGGACATCTTTTTTCATAAGCAAGTGGGCTTGGTCCCATATTTCTTGTGAGATGATAGCTTGATGTTCTCCTTGGTAGCATTTGCCTTTGTGGGTGATTAAGCCGATATATACTTGTTTTCTTAAGAGCTTGAATATTGATTGCTTACTCCAGTCTTTGCCTTGGTGGATTATGTTGTTTTTGCTAGTCCAAGATTTTGTTTTATAGCCTTGTTGGTTTAGATATTGGGCGGTTTTTATATATGAGGAGGTTTTGATAAATCTCTCAAATGCTAAGTTAACAATTTCTGCTTCCTCTTTGTTTACTATGAGTTTTCTATCAACTACATCATAGCCTAGCATTGGAGGTCCTCCCATCCACATTCCTTTTTTCTTGGAGGCTTCAATCTTATCTCTTATTCGCTCTCCGCTGATTTCTCTTTCGAACTGGGCAAAGCTTAGCAAAACATTTAAGGTTAATCGCCCCATTGAGGTGGAGGTGTTGAATTGTTGGGTTACGGATACGAATGAGACATTATGCTCGTCAAAGAGTTCTACCATTTTTGCGAAATCATAAAGCGACCTTGTAAGACGGTCTATTTTGTAAACTACAATCATATCGATATAGCCAAGTCTTAGATGTTCCATAAGTTTTTTAAGAGCGGGGCGGTCGGCGTTTCCTCCGCTGAAACCTCCATCGTCATATCGTTCAGAGATTATTTCCCAGCCTTCATGTCTTTGACTTCTGATATAGGCTTCTCCTGCTTCTCGTTGAGCATCAAGAGTGTTGAACTCCATATCGAGCTTTTCATCGGTTGATTTACGGGTGTATATGGCACAACGGATTTTTTTATTTTTGAGCGTTGGGGAGGTTGGGTTTATTGGTGGTTGAGAGGTTTGCATTTTTATATCCTTTGTCTTTTTTATGGGGTTAGTTTTTGAGTTCAAAGAATCGAGGTCCAGAGATTTTCTGTCCTGTTATGATATGGGCGATTTTTGTTAAACTTCTATAAGTTAAGCCGTTGAATTCAAATCCATCTTCGGTGGCGGTTACTCTAAACTCTACATTTTTATAGATTTTAGTGAGCTCCGTTCCTGGTTTTATGGTGTGGGTGCGGGTTTTGGTGTTTTGGGTGGAGTTTTCTTTTATTTTCTTGGCTATCATATCTTTGGTTCGTTTGGATAGTCCGCCATATTTATCAGCTTGGATTTTATAGGCGAGGTGGTTTATTAGGTAGTTTTTGTTAATGGCTTTGGTCTTTTCTTTAAAATGCTCAAACCAGAGGGCTTGGAGGTCTTTTAGGCTCATGCTTTCTAAGCTTGAGATGTAGTTGTAGAGGGTAGGGTTTATTGCTGTCATTTTTATCTCCATTCTGTCTTTATTGTGCTAAGCATTAGTAACGCTTGGAAAGGAGACTTTATCCAGTTAAATATCGGTTTTTATCCTTTCCATAGTAATAACTACGAGAAAAGTCGGGAAATGTTCCGAGATTTTTTGATTTTTTTTGTGTTTTAGTGGTAAGTGTTTGGAATGGTTGAAAAGTTTTTTTTGTTTTATTTACTATCTTTTTCTTTAGCAATTTTAAGACTGGTAATAATTCCTGAGATTTTTATATTTTTCTCGTTGATATCGTTGGTTTGATTGTCATTCTCATTTTGTGTTTGATACTCTATATACTCATCAACTGTATCAAACTCTTCATTACTATCAAACTTTGGTCTGAATTTACATTGAGTATAATCAATAGGCTCTTTTGTTTCTTCGAATTTAGGTCTAAACACATATTTAGGTCCGCTTATTTCTTTTTTCTGCTCAGTTTTCTTTTCATATTCATCATGGACACTATATCCTTTTTCTTGAATAATATTATCTCTGTGTTTAGATAATGTCTCACCTATATTATTTTTAAGACCAATTCCTTCTCTGTATTTTTGGTTTCCATTTTCATCTAAATATCTATATGGGTCTGTTTCAAGTTTTTCAGCCATTGGTCTATTTTCCATATTGGCTTTTAACTCCGCTTGAACTTCTTCTAATTTTTTTAAGTCTAAATTAAATTTATTTGCAAAATTATTTTTTAGATGTTCACAATATTTATCAAATAAATTAGGTAAAAATGTCTCATCACTAAATTTATTACAACCTTCTTTAATATCATCAGCATCTTCACTAGATAAATCCTTAGAACCACCTTTTTCAGTAGCTATTAATACAGGCATTTCTTTGCCATATTTATTTTCATATTTAATAGCAGCTTCTTTTATTCTATCAGGTGTCATTTCAGAGTGAACTGCAGAAATACAAACTTTTTTATCTAAAGATAAAACAGAAGCTATCTCATTTGGATATAATGGCTCACTATATCTCGCAAGCTCTTTTAATGCATTGTCTTCATTTGGATTTATATGAGGTCCTAATAAATGAAAAATTTGAACTTCTGTTCAATCTTGAAGCTTTATTCCAACATAAGCTCCCCCTGATATTTTAGGGTCATTTTTTCCGTAATAAAACTGAGGGTCTCCGTCAGCTTTACAGTTAGCTGTACCTGATACAGGTTTCTCACTTTCAGTATTTCTTGGTTTTCTAGATTTTTTTCCTGTTTCTTTATCTTTAGAATAAGAAAATATCTCTTCAGAGGCATAATAAGCTCCTGCACATATTCCATAAAAAGAACCATCATTACTTAAATATTCTCTTATTGCTTCTGCACCATCTTTTCCTAGTGAGTTAGTATATTTTATAGAGTTACCACCTGGCATAAAGAATATATCAGGCTTTGTTTCTTTATTTTGCAGGTTTCCAGCTAAAATGTCATTAGCAGTTATAGTATCTATATTTATGGTTTCATCAAACTCTTCTTCTGATAAACCTAATTTTTCACTTAAGTTAGATAGTCTCTCCCCTAACCAATCTATAGTAGCAGGACAGCATAAAAAATTATTAAAATCTTTATCTTGTTCATATACTTGAATAGTAAAAGGATTACTCATTTAATAAACTCTCACATTAATCTCTATAATCAGTCCATATATATTTATATGGGTCATTCAAAACTTTGTCCCAAGCTTCAGCTGTTTTCATTTCTTTTTCTGTAAACACCCTGATTTTACCACCAGTTAATTTACCATCTTCGCTCAAACTAACCTCATTGGGTTTATAAAGCATCAAAGATTTTTCTTTTCTTTCTTCTTTTCTATCTTCATTTTCTGCAAATGGTTTGTGAGTTTGGTATTCGTCTTTATTTCTTTTTCTTAACTCCATATTTATACGGTTTGATTTACTAGGAATTATATTAGTGGCATCATCAAAAACACCTTCTATATTAATATAAGTTGGC
>DHQH01000061.1 GCA_002410125.1 Alphaproteobacteria bacterium UBA5343 | reverse complement strand
CTCTAGCTTCATTATCTATAATAAAGCCATTATCTATCTTATAAACCTCGTCAACAAATATGAAATCAACAGGTATTTCGGTTGTGCTTTTATCAAGAAAAGATAAGAACCTCTCCGGTGTAAAAATGAAGATGTTATTTTCTCCAACATGTTCACTAGCATCACTTAATGTGTGTATTTCATAATCAAGGTTAAAAACAATTTTACCTTCCTTGATTTTAGCTAAGTTCTCTGTAAGTAAGGCAATACTTGGAAATATCAATACTATATTCCTGTAATTCATCTTCTTAATTACTTCATAAACAAGATGAGTTTTCCCAAAAGATGTAGATGCGGACAAAAAGAACCTGTTAAGGTTAGCATGAGAAAACAAGTCTAGTATCTCTTTCTGTTGACGGTGTAATTTTGACTTCTCATCAGTATACAATGTTGATTCATAGAGTAAAGATGAAAACGTATTTAGATTTATATTTTCTTCGTCTATCGTTAGATTACCATCATCTATAAAATTCCTTAAAATATCATAGTAATGAGGAACACCAACTTTGTTCGATAGATGAATGAGGAACATCTTGTCTGCATCATCAATTTCTTGATTTTTTATAAAATCAAAATATTCGCAAACATCATTTAAAAGATTTGCTTCCGATTTTTCACCGTTATTAAACTGATTCAGTGATTTTACAATTTCAAAGGTTCTTTGTTGTCTATCCATTTAATAACAGTTTCTTTTGTCGTTCTGACACAATCAATTGGTAAAAAGATAAAAAAGAGGGAATAGTTAATGCTAATATCATCAAAAGTCACATCGCTATATTTTTCTGCTATGTGGTTGATAAGCATTTGTATTGAATCATTAAAGTTGCTTCCATGCTTATTGTAGGTCACTAATATTGGATACACTAAACTGATATTATTATCATTTAGCTCTGCTTCTAAAGAATCAATTATGCTCTTTTCCCACTTTTCAAGTATTTTATAAAGCTTTGATTCCTTATCTTTTATATTCCCTTTAAACTGCAATATTGTTGCAAAATTCGTATCTACTAGGTAATCATCAGAAAGAGCTTTCTGGATATTACTGAATACACTATCAATAGCACTCTTCCCATCTTCATAAAATTTGGTTTCGCCAAACCATAACTCAATATTCTCACCTGTCGGCACAAGGTGAAATGCATCATAACCAGTTACCTCCGATTTTTTCTGAATATCATAAAAATATCCTCGAGATATTAATGTATCAGTTCTGTAGAAAACTTTGAGAAAAGAATATAAAAGAGATTCTCCGTATATACCAAGTTTTCTTTTAGCCAGATCTGTAGAATTATAATTATATTTAAATTTCTGGTTAAATGCTTTTAAAAACATTTTTTGATGGTTTCCACCATCTAATTGGTATTCATCAAACGAATAGTATAGAATACCTTCGTAAATTATTCTTGCTAAATCTTCTAAATCACTTGCGCTGTAACAATTATCCTCTAAGTCAACAGAAGTTATACAAGACCTATTTATTGAATGCCCTTTATCTGGCAAACGGAATTTTAAAATGAGTGTATTTTTAATTAAATCTTTTAGGCTCTGTTTCATTTAAGACGTTTTTTTTTTGATTGCTACCTCAATACTATCACACCACTTCTCTTGTCATATTTACAGTTTAATGTCCTTTTATTTATCATTATTTCAATCACTTATGTAATTGTTTAAGTTGGGGCTGTGAACCATTCGCTAGGAATACATTGTTTGCCTTTTTTATCAGATACATCAACTTCTTAACATTTATAAATCACAAAAACAATACCAATTAACCTCCGTTCTTTCTCATAATATCCTTTAAAAACTTGTCGCGTATTCACGTTCTTTCAAGCTTAATTTATTTCTTAATCCAATGACTACGATGTCATTTTACTAATAAAGGATAAAGTGTTAATTAGTAATCAAAAAAACCCGGTATCAACAGTTGATACCGGGTAGTCAAATAATTGAAGTGTTCTTTTATAAAAATATAAGCTTAATTAAAATATTGGGATTTCCACACCAACAACAAGGCTATTTCTAGTTACTTTTCCAAAATTGACATATTCGTCCGTTGTTTTTTGATAATTAAAGCCAAGATACGCTTTAGCAGCAAAGTTGTTTTTTATTTTGAAACGTCTTCCTAAATGTACTGCCAACACATACCCTTTGTCTGATGCATCCGAAAACTTAATCTGTGGTCCAACTTTTAATGTCCCAAAAAAGCTATTCAGTTGAGGCTTCAAATAATAACAGGCTTGCAATGTCAATGGAAATGTGTTTGCTGATAGTTTTTCATACCTATTGGCTCCAATATTCAGAGAAGAACTAAATTGTGGAGTAAAATTAATTCCACATCCTAGTTCTAGGTTCTTTCCATAGAAGGAATCATAATTAAAGTGTTCATCATCTCCCTCAATATTATAGTTTAGGCCTTTTAGGTACTCAATATTAATTTTGACAAAAATCTTTTTATTTGTTTTTTCTTCAGCATGAACTAATGTAAAACAAGTTAAAAGAAAAATAATTATTAGTTGTTTCATATTCATTATTTAAATTCAAATCTTACACCTTCCCAATCAGTGCCTCTTCTAGCTACACCATAAAGTATAGTTCCATTCTTATAATTTAGCTTTGGAGCTCCTCCTTTGGCGATAATATTATTGAAATTAAAGCTTGGGTCTCCAGTGTTAAAGGTATAACCAATGATTCCACCGAAGTCACTTGCAAATATATAAGTTACTTTGTCCGTATTAAAACCTTTTTTCTCTTTATTATAACAGAAAATTGTTGTTTTTCGTAAATCACCCCATGGATCTAAAATTCGAACAGCAACTTCATCTTTATCTTTAGATAAAAATTTCCCTCCTGCTTTCAAACTTTCATACAAAGCACGATTTATATCTTTTTGTGTTACATCTAGGTCAAACCCTAGTATATCGACTGTAAAACGTGTTTCATTTTTAAATTTTGTATTTCCGTTCCCTACAACATAATAACTACCATGCCCTACATTAGTCTTAGGTAGGTAATTTGTAGAAACAGGATCAAAGGCAGCAGGCATGACTGAACTAGGCCACTTCTCTTCTAGGATGAGAACTTCATAGCCACTTCTTATTTCACTAACATCTTTCTTTCTCCAAATCCCTGTCCAGCCTTTGTATTGCGTTTTGGTTTTTACTCCAGCTTCCGAGTAAACACCAAAATCTTGCGAATAAAATTTTGCATCCATTCTATTTTTGGAATCCCAATAATTTCTTATACTTTTTGAAAATCCCCAAATAGAATCCCAAAGTTTACCAGCCCAAGTTCCCTTGAAAGATGTTACTATAAAATCACTATCCTTTGGTTCAGGAATAGTAGATGAAGAACCAGAAGAGCCTCCTGAGGATCCGGAGCCACCGCCTCCACCACCAAAGTCTGGTTCAATCATGTCAGCATCAATTAACCTGTGTGTATCAACCATTTTAATTTCTGGGTTTGTGATGCTTTCATATCTATTTGTCTCTAAAGCACTGGAGCTTTTTAATTGCGATTCATTAATTTCTCTACAATCCGATGGATCAAAGGGTTTGTCTAAATATTCAAGTAATCCTGAATAATTGTCTTTTCTAG
>DHQH01000048.1:8238-9343 GCA_002410125.1 Alphaproteobacteria bacterium UBA5343 | reverse complement strand
TCCATTTTCTTCCTCTTATAATAAACCGATAATATCTCTATAATACATAAAAATTAATATTGCTGTTGGGGCAGCTAAAATTAAGCCATCAATTCTATCAAATAATCCCCCATGACCTGGAATTATATGACTTGAATCTTTTATATTGTTTAATCTTTTTACATATGATTCAAATAAATCACCAATTTGTGCAACTACAGCTAACATTGTACTAGCAATTATATAATTTGTTACATTTAGCCCCATATAATTTGAATATCCATAACCAACTAAACTTGCAAATAACATTGCACCAAATAGTCCTGCCCAAGTTTTTTTAGGGCTAATCTTTGGAGCAAGTTTTGGACCTCTTAGGGTGCAACCAACAATGTATCCACCAATATCTGTTGCCCAAACAACAAAAAATAACCAAAATACAGTCCACATTCCTGTTAATCTGTGTAACCAAACAACTGAAGCTATACCTATTGCAATATAAACTGCACCAAAGGCTAATAATTTAGAGTGTTTTTCACCTGATTTTTTAGCTGATAAATATGTAATAGCGGCAACTAGAATTAATGACATTAAAACCGCATCAATATCAACAAGTAGAGATGTAAGACAAATCGCAACAGAGATAAGGGTTGAGAAAATACCTGTTTTACCTGTAAGGATATGTTCATATTCCCAAGCTATCATACAACCTGCGGCAATAACTAAAAGATTGATATAAGGATAGCCGAAAAATATGGCTAGCAATGGAACTGGTATCATCACTATAGCAGATAATGTTCTAACTAAGAATGATTTTTTATTAAAGTCTACCGTATCGTCTTTCACGATTATTATATTCCTTTATAGCTGATACCAAATCTTCTTTTTTAAAATCTGGCCAATATGTTTCTAAAAATACGAATTCTGAATATGCTAATTGCCATATCAAAAAATTACTCAATCTTAGTTCCCCACTAGTTCTAATCATAAGATCTGGGTCTGGGATATCTTTAGTATATAAATAGTTATTAAAACTATCTATTGACAAATTATTTATATTAAACTTACTTTCTACAACATCTTTTAAAATATTTTTGGTAGCATTTAATATCTCTTGCCTACCCCCATA
>DHQH01000048.1:4108-8049 GCA_002410125.1 Alphaproteobacteria bacterium UBA5343 | reverse complement strand
TAACTCAAGAGAAGAATTATTTTTAGTTTGTTCCTCAACTTTTTCAATTAGAGAGATAATTTTTTTATCAAATCTTGATTTATCACCAATGAACCTTACTTTAACATCCTTGTCTGCAACCAAAGAAACTTCTTTTTCGAGATAATTTCTAAGCAACGTCATCAAGGTGCTAACCTCGTCTTCTGATCTATCCCAATTTTCTGTAGAAAAAGCATATAGTGTTAAATATTCAACACCTAACTCTAAGCAGTTTTCTACAGTTCTTTTTACCGCATCAACTCCAAATTTATGACCTGCTTTTCCTGGTAAGCCTCTTTTCTTTGCCCATCTTCTATTACCATCCATAATTATAGCAATATGTTTGGGGATTTTTAGTCCTTTTATATCAGTCAATTCAAGATATTCCTTAATATTTTATACTTGTAAAATATCTGCTTCTTTTGCTGAATAAAGCTCATCTACTTTTTTAACATTATCATCAGTTAACTTCTGAACTTCATTTTCATTTCTTTTAGCATCATCTTCTGAAATATGGTTATCTTTTTCCATTTTCTTAATAGCATCCATACCATCTCTTCTGATATTTCTGATAGCAATTTTTGACTGCTCTAAATATTTACCTGCAACTTTGGTAAGTTCTTTTCTGCGCTCTTCACTGAGTGGTGGGATTGGGATTCTGATTAACTGACCATCTGACATTGGGTTTAGACCTAAATCTGATTCACGAATTGCTTTTTCTACAGATTTTGCAAGTCCTCTATCCCAAACTTGAACAGATAGAGTTCTTGGGTCTGGGATATTAATTGTACCAACTGCATTAATTGGTGACATAGAACCATAAGCATCAACCATAATACCATCTAATAATGAAGTATGAGCACGACCTGCTCTTAATCCTGAGAATTCATCTTTTAAGATGCTTACTGTTTTACCCATTCTATTATCTAAATCTTTCTTTAGAGAATTGAAGTCTTGATATTCATGAGACATTGTATCTCTCCTTTTTCTTTATAATTATTTATGCATTTATAATTTTTGTATAACTACCTTTACCATAGATTATATTTTTTAGCGAATCTTTTTCGCCTTGAGCAAAAACAACTATCGGTATTCTTTGTTCTTGAGCAAGAGCAATAGCCGTCATATCCATAACCTTTAGGTTCTTTTCTAATACTTCTGCATAAGTTACAACATCATATTTTTTTGCGTTTGGATTATCTCTTGGGTCGCTATCATATACACCATCAACTTGAGTTGATTTTAAAATAACATCGCATTTCATCTCTGTTGCCCTGAGCGTTGCAGCCGTGTCAGTTGTAAAATATGGATTACCTGTTCCTGCTGCAAAAATTATAACTCTTTCTTTTTCAAAATGACGACTTGCTTTACGGTGGATATATTCCTCACAAACTGATGGAATAGCAAAACCAGACATAACTCTTGCTCCAACACCGGCTTTTTCAATAGCATTTTGAAGAGCTAGAGCATTCATAACAGTTGCCAACATACCCATATGGTCGGCAACCACCCTATCCATTCCGTTTGCTGAACCTTGAACACCTCGATAGATATTACCACCTCCTACAACAATACAAACCTCAACCCCTGCTTTTTGTATCTCGGTTATTTGTTTTGCTATATTAAAGATTGCGTCCTCATCAATACCATTAGATCTATTTCCCATAAGACCTTCACCAGATACTTTTAACATTACTCTTTTATAAAGTGGTTTATTTTTTAGAAGCATTATATTACCTTTTTGATAAAATTATATGGTTATAATTTATTTTTTATTTATTAAAAAAGCAATAAGATTATAGCAATTGTCACAATAAAAAAATAACCTCCCAAATACAGGAGGTTATTCTTATAAAGATAAAGTAATTTCTCAAGAAATTATTTTGACATTTGAGCTACTTCCTCAGCAAAATTGTCTTCTTTTTTCTCAATACCTTGACCAAGTTCCATTCTTACATAATTTGCAAGTTTAATATCTGTACCAAGATCTTTTGCAGCATCAGCTACAATATCTTTAACTTTTTTATCAGTATCCATAACGAATGCTTGTTCTGTTAAGCAAACTTCTTCGTAATATTTTCTAATTCTACCTTCAACCATTTTTTCAATGATATTTTCAGGTTTACCAGAAGCTCTTGCTTGGTCTGATAAAATTTCTCTTTCGTGATTAAGAGCTGACTCATCAACATCAGAAACTGAAAGATAGGTTGGGTTTGCAGCTGCAACATGCATAGCAACTTGTTTTGCAACTTCATTTAGTTTTGATTTATCACCTGTTGATTCTAAACCAACCAATACTGCGATTTTACCAAGATTTGGAGAAACTGTATTGTGAACATAAGAAGCAACTACACCATCATTTACTGATAATGATGATGTTCTTCTGATATTCATATTTTCACCAATTTTAGCAATTAGGTCTGTTAAGTTTTCAGATACTGCTTTACCATTTAGGTCAGCTGATTTTAATGCTTCTACATCACCGTTTACAGAAACCGCTAATTTTGAAACATCACCAACGAAAGATTTGAAACCATCATTTTTAGAAACGAAGTCTGTTTCTGAATTGATTTCTGTTGCTGCACCTGTTGTACCATCAACAAATACACCAACAAGACCTTCTGCTGCAACACGACCAGCTTTTTTAGCTGCCGATGAAAGACCTTTTTTTCTTAGCCAATCACAGGCTGCTTCCATATCACCATTTGTTTCATTAAGAGCTTTTTTACAATCCATCATACCTGCAGATGTTTTTTCTCTTAGTTCTTTTACCATAGATGCCGTAATATTAGACATAGATAAATCCCCTTATATTAAAAATTTGAATAGAAGTGAAGATGTCTAGATTAACCAAACATCTTCTGTTGTTAACTATTTTTCAGCTTTTTCTTCTTTTTTAACTGCTGTTTTTTTAGTTGTTGTTTTTTTAGCTGATGCTTTCTTTTTTGCTGGAGCTTTTTTTGTAGCTGCTTTTTTAGCTGGAGATTTTTCTTCTTTCGCTTCTGTTTTTTCTTCAGCCACTTCTTTTTTAGCTTTTAGTTCAACAACTTTTTCTTCAGCTTTTTCTTCAGCTTTTTCTTCCATTTGCTCTTCAACAGATACACCAGCAGCACCTAATTCTGCTTCAATACCAGAAAGAACTGATGAAGAAACCATTTCACAGTAGAATTTGATAGCTCTAATAGCATCATCATTACCAG
Organism: Alphaproteobacteria bacterium UBA5343; assembly: GCA_002410125.1. Lineage (GTDB taxonomy): Bacteria > Pseudomonadota > Alphaproteobacteria > RF32 > UBA5343 > UBA5343. Next base: position 4,831 of record DHQH01000048.1, on the reverse strand, counting down.
GGATTGGAAAATCAATACCTTCTGGGTCTGAGTTTGTATCACAAACAGCGATAACTGGGATACCAAGTTTTTGAGCTTCTTTGATAGCCAAGCTTTCTTTTAATGTATCTACAACGAACATAAGTTCTGGTTGACGACCCATATCTTGAATACCACCAAGAGTTTTTTCTAATTTTTCTCTTTCTCTTGATAATTCAAGTTGTTCTTTTTTAGTGTAACCATCATATGCTTGTTTTTCTTCTAATTCGTTTAATTCTTTTAATCTTCTAATAGATTTTGAAACTGTTGACCAGTTTGTAAGCATACCACCTAACCAACGGTGATTTACATAATATTGACCACATCTTTCTGCATATTCTTTAACAACATCTTGAGCTTGTCTTTTTGTTGCTACAAATAAAACTTTACCACCATTTGCAGATATTTCTTGCACAGCTTGAAGAGCTCTGTACATCATTGGTACCGTTTTTTGTAAGTTGATGATGTGAATATTGTCTTTTTTACCAAAAATGAAGTTTTCCATTTTTGGGTTCCAACGACGAGCGTTGTGACCGAAGTGAACACCAGCTTCAATCATTTGTTTCATAGTAAATGTTGGAATTGCCATTTTTTTATAATCCTTTGCTTTTCCGGTTAAACCTCCGTAACTTAAGCACAACCAGAGGAGATTAAATCTCTTCTTTAGCACCGGAGCGAGCTGATTACATGAACATAAAAAGCCCA
>DHQH01000048.1:0-3913 GCA_002410125.1 Alphaproteobacteria bacterium UBA5343 | reverse complement strand
AACATAAAAAGCCCAAAAGTCACGTGTGTGTGAGAACCTATCTTATAGATAATAAATGAATTTCTTTTTTGTTCTTTTAAATTATTTTTTCGTCGTGTCTCAATTGAAATATAACCCAATATTACAATCAAAACTCTCCTAAAACTAATTAAAAACTCCTAAAAAATCTTAATTATCCTTTATCTAAAGATAGCTTCTTTAGTTATAAATAATGCATTTTTTATTAAATGCTCGGTCTTTATACTATATATATCATAAAAATCAAGAAGTTTTTGTGCAATTAATTGGCTTGTTAGCTTTTTATTATAGTGTTTACTGATATAATATGTTATAATTTGTTCATTAAGTGAAAGATTTCGGGGATTAATATGAGTAAACTATCTAGAGGAAATTTAAAAAAATATGCAGCGATTGTATTGATTGCGGCTGCATCATTATCTAGTGCTAAAGCATCTGATAAAGTTACTAAAGACAATGATAAAAATAAAATTGAAATAAGTCCTACTCAAGTATCTTTCCCTAAAACACCAAAAAAAATCCCTCAAGAGATTACACATAATATGAATAAGATGTTTATTAAGTTGGAAAGACACCTCAAAAATGGGGGAAATATTGAAGATGCTCATAAATATATTGGTACTTTAAAATTATTAATGCCAGTAAATGATGTTAGTTACAACAAAGACCTTAATAAATATATGGATGATTTAATCAATAACAATAGAGAATATTTTTCTGAGAGCTTGAAAGCATTGAAATCATATAATGGTCATATCATATCATCAGTCTTTGATAAAATTATAGAAACCCCTCGACAAATAAGCGACTTAGAAGGTAACTTCAACCTTGCTTTAGAGTATGAATTTGGCACAACAAAAACAGCAATTAAAGCCAAAAGGTCTATAGATGATAATGCTAAAATAATAGCTAATCTTTATAATGAGTTACATAAAGCTGGATCTTTCAACCTACCTAAAGGACAAAAAAAACAAGAATTTATGAATATCAATGAAATTAGTGATAATATTAATTGCGGTAGTTTTGAAAATGGATTTGATAGTAATTTGATCCCAGAAATGATTTGCACTGCTACAAATGAGAATAATAATGCAGACTTTAATGTAAAATTAGCACTTAATAGAACTTCTGAATTTAACCAGAAGATAGCTGATATATTAAAAGAAAAAGGAAATAATAAGTTATCAGATGTCTTTAAAAGAAGATCTATGAAATACAAAAGTAGAAAAAATAGTAGTAAAGAATTCTCTATTGAAGAAATAAATACATTTTTAACAGCAGCTGATATGAATAAAGATAATGCAAGGATTACAGTATTAAAAGTTAAAATTCCTCAAACAACTAGTGCAGCAGAAAATTTAGTAAGCGATAAACCGATAATTCTTAGTCATCAAGACGAAAATGGTGATATTAAATATAGTATTCCTGGATATGAGAAAAAAGTAAATAGATATAAAAAATATATAAGACCTTACTTAATAGAATTTTTAGAAGCATCAAAATCATCTGAAGAGATAATAGAAAAAGAGAATGCAAGACTAGAATTACAAGCCTCTGGAAATTATTATGCAGATATTGGAGAATTAAATTCTATTCAAAAAGCATATGATGAACTAGATAAATAATTATCAATCCTCTATTTGAATTTTAAGGGGTTTTATAACTTATGCACATTAGGCAAATCTTTGGGGTTGATGTCAAAGCGAATCTCAATATAATAGCTCATTATGACAGATTTATTTGAAACAAGTAGAGTTAGTGATAAGGTTAGCTATTCCGCAACTGATATTGAGGTTTTGGAAGGCTTAGAGCCGGTTAGACATCGCCCTGGAATGTATATTGGCGGGGTGGATGATAGAGCTCTTCATCACTTAGCAGCAGAAATTTTAGACAATTCTATGGATGAAGCCGTTGCAGGACATGCAACGAATATTGAGATATGCTTTAATGATGACTATTCTATAACAATTAAAGATAATGGTCGTGGTATACCTGTTGATCCACACCCCAAATATCCAAACAAATCAGCCTTAGAGGTTATTTTAACAACCCTTCATTCTGGTGGTAAATTTTCTGGAAAGGCCTATGCTGTATCTGGTGGTTTGCATGGAGTTGGACTTTCTGTGGTGAATGCCCTATCAGAAGAACTTATTGTTGAAGTTGCAAGAGAAAAAACTTTATGGCGACAAACATATGCAAAAGGTATCCCACAAACAAACTTAGAAGAAATTGGTAAAGTTTCAAATCGTAGAGGTACTTCGGTCAGATTTAGACCAGATCCTGAAATTTTTGGGGCTAATTCTAATCTTAATCCTGCAAAATTATTTAGAATGGTTAGGCAAAAGGCATTTCTTTTTAAAGGTGTTAAAATCTTATGGAAATGTGCAGCATCAGTCATTGAAGAAGGTGACAAAACCCCTACAGAAATGGAACTTCACTTTCCAAATGGTGTGAAAGACTTTTTAAATTATCTAATTGGTGAAAAGCCAACCATTAACCGTTCTATGTGGAGTGGTGAAGCAGACTTAGCCGATGGTATGGGTAAAGTGGAATGGGCAGTTACTTGGCCAGATTGGAATAAGGATGGATTTTGCAACTCTTATTGTAATACTGTGCCGACACCTCTTGGTGGAACTCATGAAAATGGCTTCAAACTTGCAATTACTAAGAGTTTAAAATCTTATGGTGAGATGGCTGGAGTTAGAAAAGCAGCTAATATTAATACTGATGATATTCTTGGTTCTGCTGGAGTTATGCTATCAGTATTTATTAAAGAACCTCAATTCCAAGGTCAAACCAAAGAAAAACTTGTATCAATAAAAGCTACCAAGCTGGTTGAAAATGCGGTAAATGACTTATTTGATCATTGGTTAACAGAAGATACTGAAAATGCGAATGCAATCCTAGAATTTGCAATTGATAGAGCTGATGCTAGAAAAAGAGCAAAAGAAGTAAAAGAGCAAAAAAGAAAAACTGTTACTAAAAAACTTAGACTGCCTGGAAAGTTAGCAGATTGTTCTAAGACTAGCTCTGAAGGCACTGAAATCTTTATTGTTGAGGGTGATTCTGCGGGTGGTTCTGCTAAACAAGGTAGAAATAGAGAAACTCAAGCTATCCTACCTCTTAAAGGTAAAATTCTTAATGTTGCCTCAGCTACGAAAGATAAAATCGGAGCTAATCAAGAGATTAAAGATGTGGTTGAGGCCTTGGGATGTGGGACAAGAGATAATTTCAAATCTGATAAACTTAGGTATGAAAAAATCATTATTATGACAGATGCTGATGTCGACGGAGCTCACATCGCCTCTCTTCTTATGACTTTATTTTATAAAGAAATGAGAGGGTTGATTGAAGAGGGTCATTTATATTTAGCAACCCCTCCTCTATATAAACTAACTCTTGGTGGACAGACTGAATATGCAATTGATGATGAAGATAAAGATGTAATTATCAAAAAAGTATTTAAAGGTAGTTCAAAGGTTGATATTTCGCGATTTAAAGGTCTTGGTGAAATGAGTGCCAAACAGTTAAAAGAGACTACTATGGATGATAAAAAGCGAACACTTCTTAAAGTTTGTATTCCTGATGTATCAACAGAGGAAGGTAAAGAAGAAGCCTTTGATACTCAAAGAAGAGTTGAACATTTAATGGGTAAAAATCCAGAGCTTCGCTTCAAATTCATTAAAGAAAGAGCAAAATTCGTTACCGACTTAGACGTTTAACCCAATTTATTGACCCCGATTAATTGGGTATGGATTTTTTCTTTGTGACAATTGGTATCTTTTTTTATTGATACCTCCATATAATTAATTCTTTAAACTATAGCTTATTATGGAGATTTATTACATTTTTCCTCATAAAAATCAGTTTATTATAAAAAAAATAAAAAAATATG
>DHQH01000093.1:19991-28632 GCA_002410125.1 Alphaproteobacteria bacterium UBA5343 | reverse complement strand
CTAAAGAAATAGATAAACCAAGTTATATAAACTTCTTTGGCTGATAGTAAATCTGCAAAATCTTTAGCTAAGATACCAATTTGTTTTTCAGGTAATGGATAGCCATATTCTTGCTTCATTGGGCGAGATAACCATGGATCAGCAGAATTTAACTTTGGCCAAACTCCTTCAACAACCCCACCAATTATAGTGATGTCGCTTTGTTGTAATCTGGCTTCAATTGGTCCTAAAATTGATAATCTTGGGTGTAATCCAAATTTTGGACGAACAGCTATACTGGTCATTAAGGCTTCTAGCAAACCAAGATAGCCTGATGGGGTGATAAGACCTAATGCATCCTTATTTTCTAAAATATCAGAGAAAAAGTTAGATAGAGAAATACCTATATCTTTTGACCAGAGGACTTTTTCACCTTCTAATTTATCAGTCTTTGCTAACTCTTCGGCTAAAATGATGTGAGATTTTATAATGCTTGCAAAATCGATTTCTGTTTCAGAGCTTATTTCTATTAAATTTTGAGTAGCCACTTTTAACTTATTTATGAATATTTTGATATCTTCGTCACCATCTGTTATTTTATTGACCAAACCATCTAAACCATTATCAACTCTTGGACCTCTTAGATATTTCTTATCAATCATAGCGGTGATTTTATTTTTATGAGCTTTATCAAAACCTAGAGAGAATAAAGGATGCTTGATAAGGGCTAGCAAGTCATGAGGTGCAAAATTTGAGCTAATAGCAGAGATAATTAATCTCATAAAGATAGCATTTGGACTTTGGTTTAATGGAATACCAGCCGAATCATTAATTTTTATACCCCATCTCAACAAATTATTGGCAACTCGCCTGGCTAAAAATCTGTCATTAGTTACTAAAGAGCAGGTCTTTTCAGGGGTTTCTAAACATTCCCTCATTATCAAAGAAATAGCGATAGCTTCTTGGTTTGAATCTTCAAATTCTAGTGAATTGATATGATTAATCGCAGATTGTGTAGTTTTACCTGTAAGATTTTGCCATAGATGAGTAGTTTTAGCTGGTCTCATAACTTCGGATATAAATTTTTCTTTTTCTATATTTATAGTCTCATCATATTGCCATTCAGCCACATCAACTCTTGATAAACCAAGAGTTTCTAAGATTTTTTTAGTATCACTTTGCGGGTGGTTTTCTTCAATTTCTAACCATGAGTTATCATCTAAATGCCTATCTAAACCTTGTAGAATAATTTTACTATTTTTTTGGTTATAAATAGAAGTGATAAGTCTTAACATTGCAGGATAGGTTGCAAATTGACCAGCTATTATAACTTCATTTGTGAATTTATTCTCTGAGATGAATTTAGCTTTAAGATCTATCAGTTTGATAACCCTAGCAGCTCTATCTGAACAATGTTCATCTTGTAAAATTTGGGGCCAATATTCAGTAATAATTTTTAAGAAATCTAGAGTTTCTTGCCAGTGAGAGGCAAATTCATCAGGAACTAATTTTTGTAACTCATTAAATGATAATTCTTCTAAATAGATATTATCGAGCAGAGTTACTAAACTATTTGCTAGATAACAGGCTTGATCTTCGCTTGGTTTTCCAACACCAAAACTATTTGGTTTTGATAAAATTAGTCTGGTTAAAAGGAATAATCTTTTGAAGGGGGCTATTTCTGGTAATAAAGAAAGAAAATCTTTGGAATTTGTAATATTAATAGTGGCTAACAGTAAATCATCTTCATCAATATCTCCAATTGCTGTTAGTTTTGGAAGCATTAAAGATTTTTCGCCCTTAACACGGATAAAAGCATTTTGGAGATTACGACAAGCTCTTTTGTTGGGTAAATAGATTTCAACATCACTTAAATTTAAAGGATCTTGTTCATATTTAGTGATTAGGTGCCTGGCTAAAGCATCAGAAAAAGAAATAGTTGAGCTTATGTTGTAAACTTTTTGCATTTTATTCTTTTATTCCAAGAGTTTTTGCTAATTCTTTTAATTTTTTAACTTTATGACCGGCAAATAAAGGTGCCATTATTTCTATTTTGCGTTTTTTCTTATCGATACCAATAATATTGATATTATATCTATCAGCAGGTAAGTAATCTGCCATTTTTTCTGGCCATTCAATCAAAGATATACCTTCTGCAAAAGCATCTTCAATTCCTAACTCAAAAATTTCTTCAGCTTGTTTGATGCGATATAAATCAAAATGCCATAAAATAGATTTTGAAGATTCATAGGTTTGAACAAGTGTGAAAGTTGGGCTTGGAACTTCCTCATCAAATGAAGTTAATTCCTGAATAAAAGCTCTTGCTAAAACAGATTTACCCATACCAAGAGTGCCAAAAAGAGCAAAAACATCCGCTGGTTCAGCAATTTTAGCTACAGCTGCACCTAATCTTTTAGTGGCAAATTCATTTTCTATATCAATTTCTATTTTATACATTTATATATTCATTCTAAAATCTTGGTGAGAATGGAGTTGGTTTCTTTTTCTTTTTAAGCATTAAAACCTTGATTTGTGGTTTTTTATTCTGTTGATCTCGCCAGTCCCATGGCATATAAAATCTACCCTGCCAAAGTCCTCTCATATTTTTTTGAGCTTGGTTTTCATAGGGCTTATAAACTGTTGAATATTGATCGTAACTGACAGCCCAACCAGCATTAACTAATGCTGCAGCAATATCATATGGACCGTAAGTACAAATACCAACAATATGACCTTGCTTATTTTGCTCAACAACCTTACATTCAATAGTGTTGCCTCCTAGCCATTTTTTAAGCCATTTGGCGGCTTTTTTACCACAGTGATAAGAGCTACCAAATTTATTAGCACAAGATTGGTTGGATTCTGGGGCATCAATACCAAATAATCTAACCAATTTATCATTTACTTGGATTGTATCACCATTAATCACCCTAACAGAGCCATATATTGAGGGAAGCATTGCAGGGTTTAAATTTGCCTTTATTAATTTTTGACCACGATTAGAGTTTGATACCGCATTATTAAAAACTTTTTTAATACCTGCTAGGCTTAAGCCTTCTGAATTAGAAGCTAAATTTGGAGAAAGAGATCTTTGCCTAGCTATTTTGGGTGGTATATTTTTTTCTTCTTGTTCAACACCCTCAATTACGGAATCCATAGGAGTTGACTTTTCACTAGTTTTTTTTTCTATTTGCAGCTCTTCAATTGCCTCTTTCTTTACATCACCACCTATCATATTTTTAATCTTATTTGGGACTTCACCCATACCATCGCTAAACAACCCAACAGCATAAAGCATAAAAGTAATAACCACTAAGATTACAACCATTGAAACCATACAACCAACTGCTCTCCATGCCATTTTAGCAAAGATAAATAAAATAATACCACCGAAGATAAGACTTAAAAAGCCACTAATATTGGCAAAACCACTTCCCTGCTCTCTTATACCCGCACCACCGAAAGCAACAATTCCCATTCCAACCAAGATGAATATAATTTTTTTAATAAAAGACATAGTAAACCCTTAATGAAAGTAATATTTGTTATAGTGTATATAGTTAAGGCTGGTTTTACAAAAAGTTTTTGTAATTTACTAACTAAGAAGCTATCTGTTTTTTTCTGCTAATTTCTTATTTTTTAACATTTGCTCTTTATAGGCGGTTTTATGTTTTTTACCTTTAACTTTAGAATCAATTTCTTTTTTAAGTGTTTGTTTATTGACACCTCTTAATTTATTTAACTCTGCGGCCTCTTTTGGAGAAATCTTATTGGTTTTAAGACCTTCTTCTATTACATCTAATTTCTCTTTTTCTTTTGGCTTTTCTTTTAATTTACCATCACTAGCAGCTGGCTTTAGAATCACTCCTTGTTTTTCTATTTCTTTTCTTTGTTTGGCAATTTTTTTACTTAAAAATTCCATTGCCATTTTATTATTATTATTAGCATCTTTACTTTTTGCCAGAATCTCTGCCAACTCTCTCTTATCGTCTTTTGCTAACCTTTGGGTTAACTGTCTTTTTTGTAATATATTTTCAGTCGCTCTAAAATTATTACTCAAATTTAGATCTTTTGCATCTTTTTGGCTTTGCATATCGTTCTTTAATTTTCTATGGGCTTCTTCTATTTTGTTGTTTTCTTGATTGACAAGCATAGATTTTGCTTGCATTTTTTTATGCTCTTGAATTTGCCCTCTTACAGATGCATTAATTAAATCATCTGACATATGATTATCATCAAAACCTAAAAGTTCATTTATTTCATGATTGTGTGCTTTATATTCAGTTGGCCCCGTCATTGAAGAAACTGTATTGGAATAAGTGTGTTTATCTTGCTCTGGATTCTCAAAGCCTTCTTCATTAGGTATGTATGAGTCATCATCATCTATTGGATCAGTATCCGCTGTTGCCAGAGACGATTCTGTTTCATCATCTGTTTCGCCCTCTTCATCAAGCTTTTTCTTCTTTTTTTCTTCTTCTTTCTTATTTTTTCTCAAAAGCATATATTGCTCCTGTTGTTATGATTGCTTGGTTTCTTTTACGGTTTCTTTTAGCTGTAGAATTTTGCCTAACAACATATCACTACTCATATTTCTAGTTTTTTCTGAAAGAATTTTTCTTGCTTGCGAATTAGTAGAAAGAATGCCATATTGAGCATTCCTCAATTTAGAGACTTTTCTGCCTTTGCGGCTCCATTGAAAATTTGCATTTTCTAACGCTTGTTCGGACATATTATTCTCCCCAGAATAATGCTCTATCCCCCGAAAAAGAGCAAATGAATAATATTCTATTATTCTTAACAACTTAGGTGCTAATTGTAACAAAAAATACGATAATTTGTCAAGTTTTTCTGTAGAAAAAGCTTATATAGTGTTTTTTAAAGGAATCGAAAGGTATATATAGTAATTATGTCCGTCATCTATGGAGTTTTCTAGCTTACCACCTTGCATAGATGCAAATCTTTGAATTAATTTTAGTCCCGATTCTTGGCTTTTAGATTTTAAGGCATTTTTGTCTTTTAAAATACCAAATATTGAAAATTCTATATTGTCACCATTTAATCTTAGTTCAGTGTTAATCTTTTTACTATCGGCACAATTATCAAGAGCTGAGCAAATCATATAGAAAATAATTTGTTTTAGATATTTTTCATCAGCTATGATGGGGTTGATTTTATCTTTTACTGAAAATGATATTTTTATCTTTTTTTGCTTAGCTTTTTGAGTATTAAAACCAATTATATTATTAATAATTGCTGTTATATCTAGCTCTTTATATTCAGGTTCATCGCTTCTTATATCAAATGGAGCAATATCAAAAACATCTTGCATCATTAAATCAAGATTTTTGACAACAGATTGAACATCTTTAATATATTCTTTAGTTTCTGGAAGCATTTGATTTTCTTTTGAGTCAAGAATCTTACTGGAAAAACCCGAAATGGTTTTAAGTGATGGTTTAATCTCTTCTGATACATTTTTTATGAATTCTGATCTTAAATAGCTAGTAGTTGAGATATTATCTTTGCTCCTACTGAGAGATTTTTCTATTCTGGTTTCATGGGTTACATTTACATAATTTACCATAATAGAATTATCCGATAGATAAGATGAAGTAATATCGATCACTATACCATCATTTCTGTGTAGCCTGATGGTTTTGGTGTTACGATTGGTGATATGACCTATAAGCTCTTTTTTTAAACCTTCCCAATCTTGGACTGTATCAAAATATGAGTGATACTTTTCTAATAAATCAGAAATATAAGGAGAGCTATCAATAAAGGCTTTATTGAGCTTCCATAAATCAATATAGGCTTGGTTGGTTATACTTAGTCTACCATTTGGAGAAAATACAGAAACCGCTTCCTTAATACCATCCAAAGTTTGTTTTTGAACCTCCATAAGGGTGGCATATGAACGTTCAATTGACAATCTATCGCTAACATCTTCATAAGTGAATATCAAACCTCCTAATGGGTGAGGAGCTCTAATTCTTCTGACTGTTTTGTCATTTGGGAGATATAGAATATCTTCTTTGGCTTCTATAATAGCTGAAAATGCATCAATTTCTTGATTTTTATATTTTTGATAATCTGGAACTTCTGGAAGGAGTCTTTTTTCTCTTAATATATCTAAAAATTGTTGGTATTTAGGTTTGCTATCGAGATATTCTTTATCAAATAAGAAGAACTCTAATAAAGCATCATTATAATATGAAAGCTCTTTATTAGAACCAAATACAGCGACCGCACTACCAAGAGAGGCAAGCAATTTGGTATGAGCTTCTTGATGTTGTCTAATTGAACGATTGGATTCATCAAGATTTGAAATATCTAAAGCACAGCCCGCTGTATAGACTGCATCATTGATATTTGGTTCACCTTCATTAATACTGTTAGTAAAAGGGGTTTCAGTATATTCAAATATTTTCCTTTGTCCACCAATAACCGCAGAGCCAACACCTTTTTTAGCATGCCCTGAGGCTCTTGCAAAAGAGGATTGCATTTTTATTTCTTTAGAATCAGCTCCTAAAAGCTCTATCCTTTTAATTAAAACTTCTTCTTTACTATCTGCCTCAACCGTTTCTATAAATTTATTATTGCAGAGCTCGATTGCTAATTTATCATTTCTAAGCCATACAGGAATTGGGAGATGATTAATTAAATTATCAAGCAGTTTGGCTTTATTGTTGGCGGAGTTCATTGAGTTTGTGAGTTTTATAATTTCTTCTTGGGTGCTGGTAATATCTCTAAACCAAATCATATCAGCATAAACTGAGCCATCATTATCAGAAATTTTAGCTCCAAAAATTTTAATGAATTTATTTTTAGAGGCTAAATGGATGACTTTTTCAAAAGGTAAGCCTTCTAATCTTAAATTTTCAGATAATCTTCTTACTTCACTACGGTTTTCTTTAGTTTCTAAAACATCTAAAATTTCTTCAAAGTTAGAGTTTCGACCTTTTTCTAATCCTAAAATTATGGATAATCTTCTAGAGCAGATTTCTTTTGGAGTTTTTCTTTTATCGTTTACGGTTGTATCTGGGTATAACCATGCGAAGTAACCGTCTTTACTAGCAAATATTGTTTCTGCATAACGGTTTCTGTCACGATTTATAAAATATATTTTTCGCCTTAAAATAAAATATTGCACTAAGAAATATAATAATGATGTGGTAATGATGGCGGAAATGATTATAACTATTACCCAAAATTCTGGTGCAGCATCATACATTGCCGTTGCAAGACTTTTAGTAATCATCATAGCAAAAGCTTTGCTTGGAAAAACAAGCATTAAAGAAATCAGTAAAGTTATATATGTGTGTTGTTTATTTTTCATTTCTTTTACAAATTTATTTGATTTAATCCCAGTTTATATTATAAAGGGTGGATAACCAATCTTAAAATTTACTTATGAAGAAGAAAAATGAAAATACTTGCTTTTGATATATCATCTAACCATTGCTCAATTTCTATATTAAATGAAAAAGAAGCTATAATTGGTAGTGATTTTGAGAAAATGACTTTTGGACAAGCCGAAGCTTTATTACCAAAGATTGCAGATTGCCTAAAGAGTGCAAAAATTTATATAAAAGAAATTGACTTAATTGGGGTTAGTGTTGGTCCAGGATCTTTTACTGGAATTAGAGCTGGTATAGCAACGGCTAGATCTTTAGCTATGGCTTTGAATAAGCCTGCGATTGGGGTTTCTTGTTTGAAGGCTTATTTTGAACAGTTAGAAGAAAAAGAAAATAAAAATCTAGTAGTTATTGAAACAAAAAGGGCAGATTTTTATTATCAAATATTTGATAAAGATGGTCGTGAACTATCAAAGGCTAGAACAGGTTTTTCAAAGGATATTATCAAAGAGTTTGATTATGAGTATAGTATTACTGGCGATGGTAAAAATAGATTTATGAATGAAATTGAAATTGGTAGTGATTTTGATGATATTACTATAAAAGCTGAAACTATAGCAAAAATTGCAAAAAAACAATATCTAGCTAATAAAGAAAAGATTGATAAAGATATGGCTAAATATTATCCTAGACCTTTATATCTTAGAGCTGCAACGGTTAGAAAATAAACTATTATATCTTTTTAGTAATAATAACCAGCCATAGACTTAATTAATAGATTTTCATACACTATAGCTTGATATGTGTTATTTATAACATCGACTTGCGAATCATTCTTAGAATTTATAGCAGTTAATAAATCTGATAGCTCTATCTTACCGTTATCGTATCTAGTTTTGTAATATGATAAAATATCTTCCTGATCTATAAGTTTTTTATATGCATTATCTTTTATCTTTTTATAATTCTTATAAGCAACATAGTTATATGAAACTTCATTTAATGCTTGATTTAAAGTGCTCTCAAAGTCAAGTTTTGCTATTTTATAATCATTTTTAGAAATTTTGATATTAGACTTAACTCTATACCAATCTAAAAATGGTAAATTTAGTGAAATAGACCCCATTAAGAACGGAAAGTCGAACATATCTCCCGCATTATTAGCTGAAGAACTAAGAGTTGAACCAATACTGATGGATGGATATATCGTTGATTTTTTAGCTTTGTAATTTTTAAATGATTTTATCAATCTAAATTCACTAGCCTTTAAATCTGGTCTTTCGGCTAATACAATAATTGGAATG
>DHQH01000093.1:15093-19742 GCA_002410125.1 Alphaproteobacteria bacterium UBA5343 | reverse complement strand
CTTATTAATTAATTTTGTCTTTGAAATATCCACATATTCAATATTAATTGTCTCATCTGGTTTTAAGTTAAGAAGATTGTTTAATGATTGTTCGGTATCTTTAATTTGGGTTTTTATACCCAAAAGAGAAGTCCTAGCATTCAATAGACTCTGTTCAGATTGTAAATATAATAATCTATCTTCTTTTCCTAAATCATTTTTAGTTTTAGATATCTTAAAGGCTTCTTCGAGATTTTTTATGTTATTTTTATATGCTTTTTCTGATGCCTTCAAATAAACAGTTTTATAGTAAAGCTCTATAACAGAATTTATTAAAATAAGCCTTGTTGCTTCTTTATCCATAATTGTAGCATTATATTCCCACTCTTGGGCTGATGATTGATTACTAATTTTATTCCATAGATTTAGTTCATAATTAAGAGACAAATTTCCTGAAAAAGATTTACTGGTTCCTGTACCATTTTTTATATCTTTATTAGCTGAAGCACCTGCGCCAGCAGAGAAAGTAGGGAAGAAGTCTGCATCAATCAATTGAGACTGATATAAAGATTTATTTATATTTAATGCGCTTTTTGCTAAGTCTATATTATTATAAAGAGCTATATCCACTAAATCATTTAGCTGTTGGTCTCCATATCTCTTCCACCATTCTATATCAATTGAATGTCCTGCTAGATCTTTATCACTGGCCCCAAGAGAATTCTTAAGAGTAACATCATCATAGTTGCTAGAACCACAAGATGAGATAAAAACTAATAGAAATATAAATATAAACTTCTTCATTATTAATCCCTCGCCAATGCTTCTATAGGATTCAAGTTTGAAGCATTTTTAGCCGGTACAAAACCAAAAACAATACCAATAAAACTAGAGCATATTATTGCTAAAATTATAGAAGTTGAAGAAAATGCCATTGCAAAATTATCAGATAACAAGTTAAATAAAAGACCTATTATTCCTGATAGGACAACCCCTAAAAAACCACCAATAAGGCATATTAAAACGGCTTCTATTAAAAATTGTTCTAAAATTAGTTTTTGCCTTGCTCCAATAGCCATTCTTATACCAATTTCTTTAGTTCTTTCTGTAACTGAAACCAACATTATATTCATAACCCCAATACCACCAACAATAAGAGAAATAAGAGCAATACTTGATATTAATATAGTCATTGTATTTGTAGTGCTTTGTATTGTTTGTTTTATAGTATCAGTGTTTCTAGTAAAAAAGTCTTTACTTCCATGTCTTGCTGTTAATATTTGAGTTATATTCTTTTCTGCAACTTGAGCGTTAACATTATTTGAAATCTTAACCGTGATAGAGCTGATCTGATCTCCGCCAGTTATTTTATACATTATTGTTGTGTATGGCACATATAGTGTAAGGCTGTCATTTCCTGGACCTGGAGTTTTTTGTTTTTTTGTAACACCTATAACTTCCAGAGGTTTTTTATTAAATATTATAATTTTACCTACAGCATCTTCATTGCTAAAGAGTTCTTTTTCGGTGTTCTCGTCAATAACAACAACAGAGCTAAGGTTTGTCACATCTGTTCTATTAAATAATTTTCCTGATTTTATTTCAACGCCCTTAACATCAAAATATTGTTCTCCTACCCCTTTTAACTGACCTGAAACAGAAATATTTTTATATACTAATGTACCAGAGGCTGAAACATTTGGAGTTGTGCTGTCTATATAGTTTTGAGAACTTAAAAAATTAGCATCAGAAACATTAAGAGTGGTAATTTTGCCTGATCTCATATCACCCCAGCTTTTGCCTGGCATAATATCAATAGTGTTTGTTCCCATGGAGCTAATATCTTTCATAATTTTCTCTTGAGAACCACGTCCTAAAGCAACGACAGAAACAACAGATGCAATACCAATGATTATTCCTAGCATAGTTAGAACTGAACGCATTTTGTGAGAAATAATTGCTTGTACAGACATTTTGAAAGATTCTATAAACTGGTCTTTTAAGCTATCAAATTTGCTTTTTTCAATTTCTAACTTCTTTCTTGCAAGTTTATAGACTTTCTTTTTCTTTGAGGTATCAGATAAAATTATACCATCTTTAATTTCTATAATTCTATTAGCATAATTTGCAATATTTTTATCATGAGTAACCAAAATTATGGTGTGACCTTGTTTATGGAGATCTTTTATAACTTCCATAACCCTACAACCACTCTTTGAATCAAGAGCACCTGTTGGTTCATCGGCTAAAATTACTTCTCCGCCATTCATTAATGCCCTTGCAATACTAACTCTTTGCTGCTGACCGCCTGATAATTCGTTAGGTTTATTATTATGCTTATCTTCTAACTCTAAATCGTCCAATAGATTTTCTGCTATTTTATTTCTAATATCTCTTGGTATTCCTCTATAAACTGCTGGCAATGTTACATTATCTAATGCTTTAAGATTAGATAGCAAATTATACCTTTGAAATATAAATCCAAAGGTTTTACATCTTAAGTCTGCTAGTTGATTTTTGCTCATTTTTTCAACTGGCTCACCATTGATTTTATAACTACCATCTGTTGGAGTATCAAGACAGCCTAAAATATTCATTAAAGTAGACTTACCAGAGCCTGATTGACCAATTATAGATATAAAATCACCTTTTTGGATAGATAAACTTATATCTTTTAGAACATGTATTTTATTATCGCCACTTCCAAAAAATTTATTAATATTAGAAATTTCAATGATATTAGTCATTAAAACATTCCTCTTCTTCTCCTAGAAGACATATTCTCGTCCATTTCTTGGGCAGACATATCAGATATTATTACAATATCACCTTCTTTTAGTCCGTTTTTTATCTCTATGTTTATATTATCAGAAGCTCCTGTTTTTACTTCCACTTTTTTTTCTTTACCTTTTTCTAAAGTTCGAACAAAACTTTTATTATCTTCTTTACCTATTGCTGAAATAGGAGCTAATAAAACATTTTCTGCATTACTAACATATATAATATTTTGGGTAGTCATCCCTATTCTAAGATTACCATCTTCGTTAGGGACTACTAAGCGACTATAATAATATATTGCTCCGTCTGAACCAACAACACCCGTATATTCTCCATTTGTAAGCGTTGTAAGACCAGGGTCTACAGATTTGATCGTCGTTTCATATTGTTTATTAGGATTAGATAAAACATTAAATGTTACTCTTTGTCCTGGTTTGACTTTAGTTATGTCACCTTCAGAAATCTCCATTAATATTTCCATTTGGGAAAGATCAGCTACTTGAACAATTGTTGGTGCACTTTGAACAGAGTTAACTGTTTGCCCTTCTTTAACAGGAGAAGACACAACTATACCATCAATTGGAGATGTTATTTTAGTGTATCCAACATTAGTTCTTGCTGTTGCTACTGATATTTCTGTTTGTTTTACCATAGATTTAAGATCAGAAACACTAGATTTGGCATTAGCATATTCGTTTTTTATATTTTCTAAGCCTTCTTTAGATGTTGCATTAGATTTATATAACTTCTTTTCTCTCTCATATTGGGATGTTGCAACACTAAGGTTTGTTTTTGCTGCTTCTAATTGAGCTTTATAGCTTTCAAGTTTGGCAAGATTTATCGCTAATTCATTTTCTTGGGTTGTAGAGTCTATTTGAGCAATTATATCACCTTTTTTTACTTTTTGACCTAGCTCTACATATAGTTTTTCTATCTTACCAGAAACCTGAGCACCAACGCTAACCATATTTATTGCCCCAACTTCTCCTGTTGCATTAACAACAACTTTAATATTTCCTGTTTTTATACTATCTGTAATATAAGAAATATCATTATTTTTAGATAAAGATACTCCCGAACTAAAAACAACTGCAATCAAAACACAAATAGTAAAGTTTTTTAACTTTTTCATAGGTTTATTTATCATTTTACTAACAAGGCTTTATATAAAGGATTTATAATGTGATTTTGATAATAGATACCAAATCGAATTGTTTTTTATTTTACTCCTCATTATATTAACTATTAGTTAAATTTATAAGCTTAGATAATAAGTATATTCAACATATGGAGAAATGAAAAATGGTTGATTTTTATTATAATTTTAAAAAAAATTATGCTTGGTTATTTCTAAATATATTTGCATTAGTTATTATTGTTGGTTGTACACTGTCTAATCCTTGTTTATTTTTTTGGTGGCAAACTCAAACCTTATTTGGAGTTACTTTATTTTCATTATTTATATGGTGCTATAAATATTTAGTAAAACAAAAAGCTGTAATAATAAGTGAAGATGGAATAAAAATAGATTTTTGTAATATTCTATATTGGAAAGATATTAAGAATGCAGAAGAAAAAATACATAAGATATGCTCAAAAGAATATAATATAATTGTTCTAACCCCAGAAGATGACATAAAATATAAATATAATTTGCTACAAAAATATAATTGTGGTTTTCAACCTTTTTCTATTCCTTTATATGCTCTATCAGATGAAGATAATGATAAAATATTTAAGATTCTAGAAAATAAAATCAAAATAAAAAGGTTAAAACAGTAAACATATTTAGTATAAAATAGTCTTTTTAAGGTGTTTTTTATTTTATTAGTTGCAATTAAAATAGTACATTGTTATATTGTCCAAATCTCAAGCTGTGGGGCTATAGCTCC
>DHQH01000093.1:7007-14900 GCA_002410125.1 Alphaproteobacteria bacterium UBA5343 | reverse complement strand
TCGATCCCGCTTAGCTCCACCACCCAACTTGTTGGGTTTTTAAATTGTCCTTTCTGAAAAAATATCTAACCTTTTAGAGTAGACTTGGAATATGCTAATAAATAGTGGAAAGGGTTTTTATGAGGTCACCCCTGTCAAGCATCTCTTTTACAAAGCCTGCTTTCTTGGAGGCGGGTCCCTTTTGGTATCTAATTACATAGTTGGTCTTTTATGAAATATATTTTTGGTTATGGTTCAATTGTAAACATAGATAAGCTCCCAAAATTCATGAAAAGAGACATATATGAAATAAATTATCAATTATCAGAATTAAAAGGCTATAAAAGAGTTTGGAATGTAGCTAAAAACAACAAATATGTTATTGGTATTAGAAAAATATATAGAGATAACAAAACTGGTGATTGGTTTGACGGTTCTCCTGTCTTTTTAAATATTGTTCCTAGTGACGATTGTAATACTCCTGTTAATGGTATAATTGTTGAAGTAGATGATAATGATCTTGATTGGTTTGATTTAAGAGAAGAGCATTATTATAGAGTTAATGTGACAGACTTAATTGTTAATCCTCCTGAAAATGCAGTTATATATGCTTATGTTGGTACTGATGATGATATTGCATTTTATGAGCAAGAAAAAGATTTAGAAAGAGCTAAAATACCTAATATGTATATTAAAATGGTAGAAGAAGGTTTTAAGTCTTTTGGTGAAGAAGAGTTTAATAAATATATAGAATCTACTACACCAGCGGAAGTTGGTTCTACTGATATCGAAATGGTAATATTAAAATAGTTTTGTGTTTATTTTAATTATCTAGTTTTTATAAAAACTATCCTACCCCTTATAAGAATTTTGCAGAGCCGTTTTTTAACCTTTTTCTATTCATTTAAGTGAAAATAATGATAAAATCCTTAAGATTCTAGAAAATATTAGAACTATCTATATGGGATTTTTATATAATATTATCTAATTCATCTAAATTATTTACAACTTCAAAATCTTCACCTATCTCATAACCAGCAGAGATTAGGATTTTGATGAAATCATTCCAAAAACTATATTCATTAACAATAATAATCTTTTTATCTTTCATTTCTGGGTAATCTTGTTTCATTTTAAATGAGGCGATGGTTTCTTGAACTGTTCCAAGTCCACCAGCTAAAACTACTAAACTTTTAGAATGGGCAAACATATCATGCATTCTAGCATAGATATCTTCGGCAATTTCTATTGGGTCAATATGGATATTACTGCCATCTAAGATTAGCTCTTTACCAACAAAGGTTGGGGTAGTAATACCAATAACATAAGTTCCGTTTGATTGGGCTGATTTGGCAACACCATCCATCATTGAGCGATTTGAACCACCAAATACTAGTGCTTTGTTATTCTTAGCGATAATTTCACCGGTTTTTAATGATTGATCTAAAAATCTTTCATCCTCAGTGGAGTTAGAACAAAAAACACAGATATTTTCTTTTAACTCACTCATTCTTTCCCAATTAATATGTTTATTATGTTGTTTGGCAAAGTCTAGAGCTTTATCAATTGGATAGTCAGAGTTAAAAATTGTTCTATTTTCCTTAGCAGATTTTAGTTTTTCTCTATAAACTTTCATATGACTGGATAAAAAGAAAGAAACATCTGCTAAGTCATCGGTAACATTGCTTATAAGTCTTTTGAAGTCTTGTTTTATGAAACCTGCTGCTTTTAAATCATTCACTAAACCTACCCAAGGGCTTGGTTTGTCTTCTTCATGATAGATAATTACAGGTTTTACTGCAGCGATGTCACTATATTGCCTATCAACTAAAATTGATGCTACGACTAAAGGATTAGCATTTGGTAATATGATAAAAGCATCTGATTCTTTGAAATATTGGTGATATTCTTTTAGTTCTGAGGCTGACAACTCTGGAGTAAATACTTCTATATTTTCTATTTTTTCAAAACCCAAAGCATCGGGCTCAATATATCCCATGCCTGAGGATTGCTCAACTATGTGAACTCTTAAAGGGGTATTTTGCATTAATTAGATTACTTTCTTTATATTATTTACCGCTTGCCCAAGTTTTAACTGCACCAAATTTTTCTAAAAGCTCTTCTCTTGATTTAGCTTTTCTGATTTCATCGCCTCTGGTTACACCTTCAAATACGATTTCTTCTACATTTTCTACTGCAACACCATAAACTCGTTCTACGATTCTACCTCTTAGCTCGGCAATCATCACAACTTCTGAAGATGCTAATGGTTCTTTGGCTTCCTCATCAATATCATCTAATCTTACTGCTAGATTTGCATCTCTTTTAAGTAGTGCTGTTGACTTACCATCATATTCTAATAATGGTTCTGCTGGAACACCTGCTCTGGCATCAATGAAGATTGCTAACTCACCATATTTATTTTGGATGATTTCATAAAAATCTTGTTTTTCGATAACTGTGTAATATTGAGCATCTGACATATTATTATCCTTTAGCTATTTTTAATAATTATTACTTATAATGCTACTTAATTATTAAAATATCGTCAATTTAATTTGCTAGTTGATGTTAAGATTTATCGGAGAATATGAATGGTTGGGGCTAAAAAAATATTTTTGCTTGATGATGATGTTGGTATATTAACCTCTGTTAAAATGCTCTTAGAAGAAGAAGGTTTTGAAGTACATGCTTTTTCAAACCCTAAGACTGTGATTGAAAAAATTACTGATAATGATATTCCTCATTTAATTATTTTAGATATTAAAATGCCTATAATGACAGGAACAGAAGCTTTATCTAAGATTAAAGAAGTTAATGGTGATGTGCCAACTATCTTTTTAACTAGTAAAGACGATGAAATGGATGAGATTCATGGGCTTTCTATGGGGGCTGATGATTATGTTAAAAAACCTTTTTCACAACATTTATTACTTGCTAGAATTAAATCGGTATTGAGAAGATATGAAGCTGAAGAAGTAGTTAGTGAAGATTTGATTAAAAGGGGCTATTTGGAACTAAATGTTAGTAAGCATCTTTGTAAATGGAAAGATACCCCTATTGAATTTACTGTTACAGAGTTTTTATTATTACAAACTTTAGCAACCCACCCTGGTCATATAAAAAACCGCCAACAACTAATAGATGAAGCATATGGTGAAAATATTTATGTTGATGATAGGACTATTGATAGTCATGTGAAGAGAATTAGAAAAAAATTTAAGAAGATCGATGATAGTTTTGATTGTATCGAAACTCTATATGGGGTTGGATATAAATATAAGGAAGTGTGATTTTGATTACAAAAATTAAAAACTTTAGATATAAAAGACTTTTTGCTTCTTCTATTTTTTGGAAGATATTGACTGTTAATCTGATTGCTCCTTTAGCTTTATTTGTAGGTATTATCAACTTTGATAGTTATCAAAAAGGTTTAATTGATAGTCAGTTTGAATATATGAAATCGCATGCTAATTTAATTTCAACTACTATTGCTGAGAGTGGTGTTGAGAAAAGTTATGTTAAAAATGATAGAAGTATAACTGGTAAATCCATTACTTATTGGATTAGAACATCAACTACTAAGAGAATCTTAGAAAAAACCGTTAATAGCAATTCCATTAGATATAGAGTTTTTAATAATAGCGGTAAGAAAATTGCTGACACTGGAAAATTGTTAGAAATTGATAAAAAACAAGGCATTATCTATAAAGAGGAACGTTTGGATTTTATTACAAAACTAACAAATCTTTATAATAAATTTTTAGCCGATAAAATTGATTATAGAAAAATAGAGAAGTATCAAGAAAAAGAAAACGAAACAATAAAAGATTATGGTGAAGCTGTTCAGAGCTTAAAATATAAAAAAACCGTGTCTATGGTTAGATACCAAGATGGCGATGATAAGATTTTAACAGTTGCAACCCCTATTAGATATTACAATAAAAGCGTTGGAGTGGTGTTAGCTAGCTTGGATGCAAAACTAGTAGCAGAAACATTAGCAGATGTTAGAAATACTATTTTTAAGATTTTTGCGGTTGCTTTTGTTTTAACTATTATCTTGTCCCTTTATTTATTCTATTCTATTGCTATTCCTTTAATTAAACTATCTGATGCGGCAAAAAATATTAAATCTAGTAAAACTAAAGAATATTTTGAGTTAAACAAACTGGTTAAAAGACGAGATGAAATAGGCAGAATGTCTATATCTTTTAAGTCTATGGTAAATTCTTTATGGCGAAAATTAAATACTATGGAGAAGTTTGCTGCAGATGTATCGCATGAACTTAAAAACCCACTAACATCTATTAAAAGTGCTGTTGAGACTTATCCGATTGTGAAGAGTGAAGAAAAAAAATTACAACTTTTTGAAATTGTAAAAAATGATATCGATAGAGCCGATAAGATTATTACGGATATTGCTAATCTTTCAAAAGTTGAAGCGGAGATGAGTAGAGAGAGAATGGAGAAAATTTGCCTTTATGATTGTTTAAAGAGCATCGTTCATACATATCGGGCTATTAAAAATGATAAGGGTTTAACCTTTAAGATAAGAGCCACTGGAGATAAAACTAAAATATCAAATATCTTTGCTAACAAATTAAAAGTTATACAAGTATTTGATAATATTATTGCAAACGCGGTTTCTTTTAGCCCTGACAATGGTGAGATTAATATTAATTTGAGCAGGAGAGGTAAGTATATAACTGTTAATATTGTTGATGAAGGTAAGGGTATAAAAAAAGGTGAAGAGAAGAAGATTTTTGATAGGTTTTACTCTGATAGAATTGATGATGATTGGAGTATGACGGATAGTCATTCTGGACTAGGGCTATCTATTGTGAAGAAGATTGTTAGAAGCATGGATGGCGAGGTTAAAGCTTCTAATGATAGTAAAAAAGGGGCTAAATTTACTATCAGACTAAAAGTCATAGAATTAGAAGATTAGATGATCCTATGACAGAAAAAGCCCATATAAAAATAAAAGCTCAAACAAAAAAATTCCTACTTAGATATGTAAGAAAGTTTAAATGGTATATAGTATTTATTTTATTAATTACTGTAGTTTTAGAGACAGCGTCTAGACTTGGCTTGCTATATACTGCCAAATTATATGATTCTGTATCAGCATATGACGGCAATATAGTAATTAATAGTATATATTTTTTAGCGGTTTATATTTTCTTTATTGGGGCAATTGATGTAGCTATAAGGGTGATATATGGCTATATTACATCTAAAATCTATCCTAGAATTAGTTCTAATCTAACATTAACTATCTTTAATCATACACTTAAGCATTCTGATAGATTTTTTACAAATGAATTATCTGGCGAAACATCATCCAAATTAAATACTCTAAAGACATCAACTGAAAGATTATTCCATGCTATTAATTTTGGAGTAATAACCCCTTGTATATTTTTAATAATATCAATTATATTTTTAGCTAATGTATATTGGCATTTTGCCATTATTGGGTTGGTCTGGTTTTTTATTATCACATTCTTCTCTAAAAAACTTAGTTTAATAGTTTATAAATTTGCTAAAAAAGTAGCTGAAAAGCATAATAAATTATTTGGAATAGTTAATGATGATTTTGTGAATGCAGTTGAGATAAAAAGAAACCATAATATGGTTTTTGAAAGACAATATTTAGTCAAATATATAAAAGAAACACAAAGAGCTGAAGAAAAAGAACTACAAAGAAATATATCTACAGAGAATTGTAATAGAATATTTATGGAATTTTCTAGAATGATATTCTCTATAATATGCATATATTATTGGAGTGAAGATATAATATCAGCTAGTGATTTAATATTTGTTATAACTGTTTTTAATCACTTATCTAGCAGAGTTTTCCCAATGACTCATTTCTTAAACACCATCTCTAGTTCGGTAGGAAAAATCAACTCATCTCTTGAGATCTTATATAAACCTTTTGATATTGTTGATGTTAAGGGGGCTAAAAATATCGAGGTTAAAAAAGGAAATATCAAATTTGAAAATGTGAGGTTTGGCTATAGTGAAGATAGGGTATTATTTGAAGATTTATCATTAGAAATAAAAGCTAAAGAAAAAGTTGGAATTGTTGGGGTTAGTGGTAGTGGTAAGTCAAGCTTTGTAAAACTATTATCTAGGGCTTATAATGTAAATAGTGGAAAAATTACTATTGATGGACAAGATGTATCACAAGTTAAACAGAACTCACTAAACAAGGCTATTAGCACAATTCCGCAAGATATTACTTTATTTAATCGCAGTGTTTTAGAAAATATTAGATATGGAGATGTTAAGGCATCTGATCTTAGAGCAAAAAATGCTTCTAAAAAGGCCTATGCTGACGAGTTTATCAAAGAATTAAAAGATGGTTATAATTCTTTAGTTGGTGAGCGAGGGGTTAAATTATCAGGTGGAGAAAGACAAAGAGTGGCGATTGCTAGAGCAATCCTTAAAAACTCTCCTATTTTGGTTTTAGATGAAGCAACATCTTCTCTTGATAGTGAATCTGAAGAATATATTCAAAAATCGTTAAAAAATGTGATGAAAAATAAAACTGTTATTGCTATTGCCCATAGATTATCTACACTAAAAGAAATGGACAGGATTATTGTGTTTGAAAAAGGAAAGATTGTAGCAGAAGGGAATCATAATTCTTTGGTTAGAAGAGATGGGGTTTATAAGAAACTTTGGAAAATGCAAACAGATGGCTTTATTACAGGAGATATGAATGAATAGTGTTCATTCAACAGTTATAGAAATAGATGGTATTGGGGTGATGCTGGTTGGAGAAACAGGGTCTGGTAAATCTCTTCACGCTTATAATCTGATTAGGAATTATGGGGCAAAACTAGTTGTTGATGATTATGTTGAACTTGAAAAAATAGAAGAAAAAGTAATTGCTAAAAGGCATGATACTCTAAAAGATTTGATAGAAGTTAGAAATGTTGGGATAGTTAAATCTCCATCAATTGAGAAAACTGAGATAAAATTAGTTATTAATTTGGTTAGAGAAGAAAAAGATACTGAGAGATTGCCTGATTATGATTGTTTTAAACTTTGTGATGTAGAATGCCCTAAAATTAATTTGTTTTGGCATGATAGCTTTATATACCTAAAGATTTTGGCGGCTATTGATGTGATTAATAAGAAAACAGATTTATATAGAGGTTTTTTAATAAAAAAATAGGATTGCTATATTTTATAAATATGCTAAATTCCTATTCTTAATAATAATATTTGAAATTTTTGAGGTGTGAAAATGATTGGTATGGTTCTGGTAACACATGGAAATTTGGCTGATGAGTTTGTTTCAGCTTCGGAACATGTTGTTGGCAAGCAAGAAAATATTAAAACTGTATGCATTGGTCCAGAAGATAATATGGAAAAAAGACGCAATGACATTATTGAATGTGTTAAACAAGTTGATAACGGCAAAGGTGTAGTTGTCTTAACTGATATGTTTGGTGGAACTCCATCTAATTTAGCTATTTCTATTATGGAAAAAGAAGGAGTTGAGGTTTTAGCTGGGATTAACCTACCAATGATGATTAAACTTCTTAGTGTTAGAAAAGAAATGGCAATTGAAAAAGCTGTTTTTGAAGCACAAGATGCTGGTAGAAAATATATTAACATCGCATCTAACTTATTGAAATAGGAAAGAATATGACTAAAGATTTATCAAAATTATCACCTTATGGAACTGACAAATTAGCTTGCAAAGCTGGTGAATGCAAAATATCAAATATTGTTGAAATTTGTAATATAAAAGGTCTTCATGCAAGGGCTGCGGCAGCTTTTGTGAAGACTGCGAATGGTTATGAAGCTGAGATTATGGTTGAGAAAGACGGTCATATTGTTGATGGAAAATCTATTATGGGATTAATGATGTTGGCTGCATCAAAGGGTACT
>DHQH01000093.1:3236-6855 GCA_002410125.1 Alphaproteobacteria bacterium UBA5343 | reverse complement strand
GCATCAAAGGGTACTAAAATTGAAATAAAAGCCGATGGTAATCAAGCAAAAGATGCTGTTGATGCTTTATCTGAACTTGTGAATGCTAAATTTCACGAAGAATAAAAATTAGGGAAAATTATGACATTTAATGACTATAAAGTAAAAGATATGTCTCTTGCTGAATGGGGACATAAAGAAATTAGGATTGCCGAAGTTGAAATGCCAGGACTTATGGCAATTAGAGAAGAATATAAAAATAAACAACCATTAAAAGGTGCTAGAATTGCTGGTTGCTTACATATGACTATTCAAACAGCGGTATTAATTGAAACATTGATTGATCTTGGTGCTGAAATTAGATGGAGTAGTTGCAATATATTCTCTACTCAAGATCAAGCGGCTGCTGCAATTGCTGATCAAAATATTCCCGTTTTTGCTTGGAAAGGTGAGACTGAAGAGGAATTTTGGTGGTGTATTGAGCAAACAATTAAAGGGCCTAATGGTTGGACACCAAATATGATTTTAGATGATGGTGGCGACTTAACATTATTAATGCATAAGAAATATCCAGAACTTTTGGAAGATGTTAAAGGTCTTTCTGAAGAAACAACAACTGGTGTTCACAGATTATATGAAATGGCTAAGAAAGGTGAATTAAAAGTTCCTGCTATTAATGTGAATGATTCTGTTACAAAATCTAAGTTTGATAATCTTTATGGTTGTCGTGAGAGCTTAGTTGACGGAATTAAAAGAGCAACTGATGTGATGGTTGCTGGTAAAGTTGCAGTTGTGTGTGGTTATGGTGATGTTGGTAAAGGTAGCGCGGCATCTCTCAGATCACAAGGAGCTAGAGTAATAGTAACAGAAATTGACCCTATATGTGCATTACAAGCATCTATGGAAGGCTATCAAGTAGATGTGATGGATGATGCTTGTAAATATGGTGATATATTTGTAACAACAACTGGTAATGTTGATGTCATTACTCATGAACATATGAAAAATATGAAAGATAGAGCTATTGTTTGTAACATTGGGCATTTTGATAGTGAAATTCAAGTAGCAGAGTTAAGGCAATATGTGTGGCATAATGTTAAACCTCAAGTTGATGAAATTGAGTTTGAGGGTGGCAAAAGGATTATTTTGTTAGCTGAGGGTAGATTGGTTAATCTTGGCTGTGCTACAGGTCATCCTAGCTTTGTTATGAGCAATTCTTTCACTAATCAAGTGTTAGCACAAATAGAATTATGGAATAATTATGGCGATTATGAGAATCGAGTTTATGTTTTACCGAAACATTTAGATGAAAAAGTTGCGAGTCTCCATTTGGAGAAGATTGGAGTAAAATTAACTAAGCTTAGCCAGAAACAGGCAGAATATATAGGGGTTGAGGTAGATGGACCATTTAAGCCATCTCATTACAGGTATTGATTATATCACAAAATCTGCATGATTTAAACCGGTTTTTGATGTTTATTATCAAAAGCCGGTTTTTATTTTGTAAATTTGCTTTAGCTCATAAAATGTGATATATTTAGTCTTGTAAGTATAAGTGTTTTTTTGGAGGATTGTATCATGAAAAATTTATTTATCGTTATATTAGGTGTTTTCATTCTTGCCGGTTGTTCAAATCCTTTTGGCATTACTGATGAAGAATGGAACTCTTTATCTTCCGAACAAAGAGCGCTTTACAGGAAAGAATTCCACTATTATAAAGCTGATAAACCAATGCCTCAAGAAAGAGAGTTAAGCGAATCATTGTTCCAACCTAGCCCTGTACAGCTATTTAATCAGCCAATGGCGTATCTCCCACAACCACAATATCATCCAAGTATGATGGGAGAAAGGGAAGTTCAATAAAATAGGAGAAAAACTGAAAATTGAAAAAGTGTAGATGATAGGGTGAAAATTATTTAATTATAGTTTTCACCCTAAATCCTATGTTATTTTTTCTTTTGTCGGTTGTAATATATCTTTTATCAAGATCTATAATATCTTCATAATTATCAAGCCAAGAGCCCCCCCTTATTTGCACCTCTCCTGTTTCTAACTGATGGTCTGTATATTCCCAAACACTACCGTTAACATCATAAACTTTATACTTATCATCATCAAAGAAACCTGAATTCATTAATTGTCCAGAAATCTTATCGTTACAATTTTTACAAATCATTTTTTCACGATTGATTGGAGATAAACCATTTAACAAATACCAGTCGTCTTCATTTAATAATTTATATTCTTTACCTGTTTTTTGATTTAACCAATTTATATAATCAATCGCATCTTGATAAGAAACATAGATTACAGGATAACTATCAGGATAAGCTGGCATTAAAAGCTCCCCAAAGTTTCTTCTTTCTTGATTCTTAGTATATCGATTTTTTTTGCAGAAATGTTCTTTAATGCATTGGTTATATTGGTAGAAAGTTACTTCTGTTTGTCCTATTGCTACATAATAATCCTGTTTACCATCTCTTTTGGGCATTACAACCATTTTAGGACAAGTTTTGCAATCCATAAAAACCTTGCCTTGGTAGATTCCTGTAGCATTTTCTTTGGGGGTTTTTCCTTGATTAGCTTGTTTTATGATACCATCACTATAGCTATAACCTTTTTCGTGAATATCCCTATTCCAAGATTTAACTCCTGCAATAGAGTTTATTTCTTTAGGTTTTTCTTCAATAAAATATCTAGCCTTTGCATCAAAGATGCACAAAAGCATTATAAAAACAACTATGAATATAACATTTTTTTTCATAAAACACCCAAAAATAACAATATTTTGCTGTCATTATAGTCAATAGAAGTAAATTAAATTTTAACTCTTGATAGAATTTGCTTTTTTAAATATATTTATTGATATAAAGTTAGAGTAATTTTTAAGATTAGGAAAAATATGAAGAGTCGTAATAAAACCATTAGCCTGAATAAGACCCAAATAAAAGAATTTGCGAGAAAAGCCTTGAAATTAAGAGATATGGCTAAAATTGATGATATAGAAAATAATATAATATATCAAGATTGCTTAAAAGCTATGGATAGAATGCCTGAAAAATCAGTTGATTTGATGATTGTTGATCCTCCTTATAATCTTACAAAAAACTTTAGTAATTCTACCTTTAGAGAACAATCTTTAGAAAAATATAAAATTTGGCTAGATGGGTGGCTAGCGAAAGCTAAAATAATATTAAAAGATAATGCTAGTATTTATATTTGCTCTGATTGGAAGACCAGTTTAGCTATTAGCGAGGTTGCTTCTAAATATTTTATTTTGCAAAATAGAATCACTTGGGAGCGAGAAAAAGGTCGAGGAAGCAAGAAAAATTGGAAAAACTGTATTGAAGATATTTGGTTTTTCTCAAATAGCGATGAATATAAGTTTAATATTGAAAATATCAAAGTTTTAAGAAAGGTTTTGGCCCCTTATAAAGATGGTAAGGGTAAAGCTAAAGACTGGAAAACTGACAAGAATGGCAATAATTATAGGTTGACTTATCCATCAAATATATGGACTGATATATCTATACCGTTTTGGTCAATGGCAGAGAATACTAATCACCCTACTCAAAAACCCGAAAAACTTATTGCCAAACTAATACTTGCTTCTAGTGATGAAGGAGATGTAGTGTTTGAT
>DHQH01000093.1:686-3029 GCA_002410125.1 Alphaproteobacteria bacterium UBA5343 | reverse complement strand
AGTGTTTGATCCTTTTGTTGGTAGTGGTACAACTGCTGTGGTTGCTAAAAAATTAGGACGAAAATTTATAGGTATTGAAAAAGAAAAAGAATATGTGGCAACTGCGATTAAAAGATTAGAAATGGCAGAGGAAGATAATAACATCCAAGGCTATGTTGATGGAGTATTTTTAGATAGAAATATGGTCAATTTATTGACTTTAAACTCTTAAATTATTTAGGTGACATTATATGAATCGAGAAATTATAATTTTTGATACTGAATATACTAGCTGGGAAGGTGCGATGGCTAATAATTGGGGCGATGATTGGCAAGAAAAAGAAGTTGTGCAGATTGCAGCAATAAAATGTGATTTGGATAAGATGAAAATTATAGATGAGTTAAATATCTTTATAAAACCAATTAAAAATCCAGTGTTATCGGATTTCTTCACTGGACTTACTGGTATTACCAATGAAAAAATCAGTGTTGATGGGATTGGTTTTGAAGAGGCCTATGACAAGTTTGTTGAATTTGCAGATGGCTTAGAGTGCTTTTCATTTGGGTGGAATCTTAATGTTGAGATGTTAGCAGATGGAACAATAATGAATGGAAATCTAGAACTATTGAATTTAGAAGATAAGAGAATACCTAATTATATCAATATTGCACCTTGGTTTAAGAAAAGATTTGAAGAAAATGATATTATGCCTAAGATTATTAACTCAGGAAAAATTGCTAAACATTTAGGGATTGATTTATCTGATATATATGGGGCAGAACATAATGCATTATTTGATACTTATTCTTTATGGGAAGGTATTAAGTATTTTAAGGCAAAAGATTTATGAGAAGATTATTAATTATTGTTGCTTTACTTGTTATACCTGTAAAAGCATTTGCTCACCCACATGTTTGGGTGGAAGCATCGGCTGATATTACCCTTGATAAAGATGGAAATATAAAAACAATCAAAGAAAAATGGATCTTTGATGAGTTTTTTAGCGAATCTATTATTTCGGTATATGATGAGGATGGAGATGGTAAAATCAATGAAGCTGAAAACAAAGTAATAGAAGAAGAGGGCTTTGCTAATGTGGGTGATTATAACTTCTATACTCATATTTTTGATGGCAAAGAAGAGCTAAAAATAGAAAAAGTTTCTGGTTTTAGGGCGAATATTGTTGAAGAGAATCTGATTGCTTATGAATTTGAAGTAAAGCCAACAAAAAAAATTAATGTATTAGATAAAGATGTCAGTATTGGGCTTTATGACGGGGAATATTATGTAGAAATGACTTATGATGTAAAAAATATTAAAACAGTTTCTGATGGAGATTATAAAATAAGTTATTTTGAAGATGAAGGACATCCAACATATATGGGACTTGTTTTTCCAAGAAGCATAAGGATGAGTAAATGAGAAAGAATTTAGTTATTTTTGGGGTTATTATTGGCTTAGTTTTAATTGGGTTATGGTTTAGCAATAATGATGAAAATGGGACTGATTGTGGAGAGAATGTTTGTCGGTTATCATCAGTGTCTGAGGTTAGTTTTTTTTCTAAGACTTGGGCAAGCATATTAAAACAGCAAAGAGTATTATCTCGTAAAATTAATCAGAATTTTAAAGCTTTTAAAAAAACTGGGGATTTTAGCAATATTTGGAATATGTTAGCAGTGGCTTTTACTTATGGGCTTTTGCATGCGATTGGTCCTGGACATGGTAAATTTTTAGTAGTTTCTTATTTTACAACCAAAAAAGCCCGAAAAAGAGATAGTTTGGTGTTTGGTTTTTCAATTGGTTTGGTTCACATCTTATCTGCGGTTATATTGGTATTAACAACTGAGAAAATAGCTAAATTTGCTCTTGGATTGGGTCCTAGTGAAGAAATGCAGTTTATGAAGATGATTAGCTATATTGGTATATTAATTGTTGGTATGGTTATGTTGGCTAACAATATCAGAGATAAAAAATGTTGCGATGGTGAGATTGATAATGAGAAATCCATATTACCTTTGGCTCTTAGTATTGGACTTGTGCCATGTACTGGGGCATTATTATTGTTATTTTATGCGATGAGTAAAGATATATTAATGCTTGGAATATTATCTGCTATTGCGATTGGAACAGGAATATCTATCACATTGACTTTAATAGGTTTGTTTTGTATTTTAGCAAAAGATAAAATTAATATTGAGCATAAACATAACAACAAATTGAAATGGGCAAAGCTATTATGCCCAAGCTTGATTATTATAATTGCTGGGTATTTGATTTACACTACAGTATAATTGGTGTGTCTGGCAGGAGTTGAACCTGCGGCCTTTGGCTCCGGAAACCAACGCTCTATCCAACTGAGCTAA
>DHQH01000093.1:0-573 GCA_002410125.1 Alphaproteobacteria bacterium UBA5343 | reverse complement strand
GCTCTATCCAACTGAGCTACAGACACAATGGTTGATATATTAATATATTCTTGGTTATATTACTCTTACTTCAAGAAAAAGTAAAAGATTTATATTTTTTTGGAGATTTTTCTTGACTTTTTATTGGTTTGTCTCTAAAAGACTGATAAACATTGCTAAATAGCAGAAGAAAAATAGAGAAAATAAAGGATAAGACAATGTCTAGAAGATGTGAATTAACAGGTGTTGGAGTTATGACTGGTAACAATGTAAGTCATGCTCATAATAGAACAAGAAGAAGATTTTTACCTAACTTACAAAAAGTTTCTTTCTTAAGTGAAGCATTGGGTAAAAAATTCTCTCTTAAAGTTTGTACAAAAACTGTTAGATCTGTAGAACATAATGGTGGTTTAGATTCTTATTTAACTAAAACATCTAATACTAAACTTACAGACGAAGCTAAAAAGATTAAAAAACAAGTTTTAAAAGCACAAGATGCTAATGCTTAATCCAACTTGTTGGACCTCAATTTATTGAGGATTATTTAAGTAATTAGACATATTAAACTTGAGGGAGCTACTAAGCTCCCTTCTT
>DHQH01000110.1:50424-58935 GCA_002410125.1 Alphaproteobacteria bacterium UBA5343 | reverse complement strand
TAACAATAATATCATCTCCACAAGCTAAATATCCGATAAACGGATTATCCCCTTTAGCACCCCAATAATAATCAAAACTAGGGATATCTTTTAATCTCTTCTGCAATATCTCATCAGCAATATCCCCTGTCCTACGAGATGTCGTAACTAAAAGAGAACCACCAACTTTTTCTTTATATTGCAAAACCCTATCACATAATAAATTAACTTCTAGCTCAGCAAAAGATTTCGATTTAGTAGCCCCACCAACAATTAAAACCGTTCTAGGATTTGGCAAATCAGTAAATTTATCGCTCCATTTTTCTCTTTCTTTAGATAATTTTGCATCAGTAATCTTATGAGCTGCAGCATCAATTAACACCATATTATTTTTATTCTTAGGGATTTTATTATCATGCCTTGGAACAAAAACTAAATCATAATCATCAAAACCGCACATACCAGGAGACATTAACTGTACAATTTTACTATTTCCACCACTAAGTTTTTTAATATATCTTGCAACCGATCCCAACTTTCTACCAGCTGCAATCACAATCTCAGGAAAATCTCTCCTAATCTCATCACTTTTATAAAAATCAATCCCAATAGCAGAATTAGCTTTTATAAAATTAGGTAAAACAGCAAATTTATTATACACTATTTGCTTAACTTCAAAATCTATCCCCAAAGCCTCACCAACACCTAATATTTGATTATTATTGCCCATTCTATCATCATGTAAGCACCAAATCTTTTTCATAATAAAAAACCTTTTAACTAATTTCTTTTTATATTACTATTAAAATAACCTATAACTAAGGGATAAATTAAATGATAAAAAATGTTATAATTTTAAGCATTATAATAAACTTATTTTTTGCGATTTCAACTACAATCGCACAAACCACCAATAATCAAAATAATTATGACTATCCCTCAAATTATGTCATCCCAGACGAGATTGAAGATATGATTTTATATCAATCTGTTGTCAACAAAGTTATGAGCGGAGAGGAATATCAAGAATATGCTTCCAAAGCAATGAATAGCTCAAGATTTCTAAAGAAACAAAGAAAAATATTAGAAAAAATTGAGACATCTAAATATTCCAACCCACTTAATAATAAAGTTAAGAACCATATAAAAATGAATGCGAAAAAAACAATATCCATATTCTAAAGAAAAAGGACTAAACAAAATGTCAAAAAACATCTCATTAATATTTTTAATCACAGCTATTTTTTTAACATCTGCTTGCTATACTGTAAGACAAGAACCGAAAGAAAAACCATATTTCAGACTAGTAAAATACAACTCTAAAGGTATTGCTTATGAGTATCAAAATATAGATATTGAAAAATTAAAAGCAAAAGCAGAAGATCATTGTAGTCATACTAAAAAAACTAGACTTGAGGGTATTTATCGTATAACAAACGGTCATAAACTTGCAAAATTCATTTGTGAATATTAAATAGACCTTATAAGACAATATAAAAAACAATGGAAAAAGAATTATGAGTAAATCTCTTTATGATATTTTAGGGATTTCTAAATCTGCTACAGATTCAGAAATAAAATCAGCCTACAGAAAATTAGCAAGAAAAATGCACCCAGACCTACATCCTAACGACAAAAAAGCTGCTGAAAAATTCAAAGATATAACCTCTGCTTATGATATTTTATCAAATAAAGACAAAAAAGCAAAATATGATAATGGACTACTAGACGAACAAGGCAACGAAAAAGCCGGTTTTTCAGGATTCAGAAATAGTGACTTTTCAGGATTTAGAAAATCTTCATCAGGTTTTGGTAGTGGTTTTGATTTCTCAGACTTATTCCAAGAAGACATTTTTTCTCAATTCACCCATGGGGGAAGACAAAGACCCCAACCAAAAGTTAACGGCAAAAACATCACTTACAATATGAAAATATCATTCATTGATTCCATCAAGGGAATTGAAAAATCAGCCAGTCTTACTAATGGCAAAAATATCAGTGTCAAAATACCTGCTGGTACTATTGATGGTCAAACTCTAAGGCTCAAAGGTCAAGGCACTAAAGGTATGAATGGAGGAAAATCAGGTGATGCCCTAATCACCATTAATGTTACAAAACATAAATATTTCGAAAGTGATGGAACTAATATAATTTTAAACCTACCTATCACCTTAAAAGAAGCTATCTTAGGAACAAAAATAACCATCCCTACCATTGATAAAAAAGTCTCAATCACCATTCCCCCTTATTCTAAAACAGGAGATACCCTAAGACTAAAAGGCAAAGGAATCATCACCAAAAATAAAACTGGCGATCAATTGGTTAGAATTAACATCAAAACCCCAACCAAAAAAGATGAAACATTAGATAAATTTTTAAAAAATTGGGAAGATACAGAACAATCAAATATCCGCAAGAATCTACAATAAATAATATACTTTGGTATATATACTCTTGTTTTAAGTCTAAAAAAAATTATATATAAACAAATAACTCCATCATTTTGTATATTAACTTTTGGTTTCTTTCAGGAGAAATAACATGGAAAGAAATTTGTATGACATATTAGGATTAGAACCACATTGCAGTAAGATAGAAGTCAAATCTGCATACAAAAAACTTGCAATCAAATTACACCCAGACATCAATCCAAATGACAAAGAAGCCAGTAATAAATTCAAAAGACTAACTGAAGCCTATCGAATTTTATCAGATGATATCAAAAGAAAAGAATATCATGATAAAATTTTTGCACCTAAACCTCACATAAAACTCAAATCCAAACAAAAAGGTGCAAATATATTCAATATATTCAATCGAAAACCTTATTCATATTATCAAAAAGTCAAACCAGCTCATTACAAAGGCTTAGACATATATCAAGACATAGAAATTTCCTTTATAGATTCCATTAAAGGAACTAAACAAATGATAAATATATCCAACAATAAACATTTAGAAGTATCAATCCCAGCAGGTGTTATGAATGGAACTTATCTAAAGCTAAAAGGACAAGGAAAATTAAGTGCTGATAAAAAAATCTTTGGTGATGCCTATCTAAGAGTTAACATAAAAAAACACAAACATTTTTCTACAGATGGATTAAACATCTATCTAACTCTAGAAATATCCAAGACCGAAGCTATATTTGGCAAAACCCTACCTATTTACACCATCGCTGATATTGTAAATATCACAATCCCACCAAACACCAAAAGCGGTGATATAATCAAACTAAAATTCCAAGGTATAAAAAAAGATGCCTCAACCATTGGAGATCAAATAATCACCATTAAAGTCAAAGAACCAAGAGAAATTTTTAACAATGAATATAAAGTTCATAAAAAACTATATCATAATGGTAAAACCATTTACCACTAAATTACCTCTTCTATCTTAATATCTAAAATCTTACTTTCTTGCTTACCAAGTTCTTTTAGCTTAGATTTAAGTTTCACAGAAATTTGAGCATTTTCAATATCATTATTATAAGTATTAAATCCAGCTTTTTGGATTAAATCAATAAGACTTAGATTTCTCACATTCTTCATCATAACCCATCTATCATCCTCAACATTTAACACAACACCTTGTTGCTCTAATATATCTAATACCATAAATACCCCAGTATTATTAAGATCTGTAATAGATGCTAGTTTATCACTAGTCATAACTTCTTCTTCATCTCTAGCTTTTTCTAAGATAGAAATAAGTTCTACAGAATAAGAAATAAAATTAGCCCTATTTAACACAAAATCATCCAACACCTTATTAAGATCAGCTCTTTTTTCTAACCATTCAGGAATTGATGCGACAATCACAGCACCAAAAATAACCACAGCCCAAGATAGATACATCCATACAAGTAACACAGGAATAACTGCCAAAGCTCCATAAAGAGTATTATAAGTAGATCCTTGAACTACAAACATACCAAATGTCTTTTTTAGCACCGCAAATAATACAACCGCAACAAAAGCCCCAACAAAAGTGTGTTTTAATTTAATCTTTCTATAAGGAACAAATAAATAAACCCCCATCAAAACAAACATCATCAATAATTTTGGTACATATCTAGCAAGCTCTACCCCATAGCTAGATATATCGCCATTTAAGAAACTAAGAGAAAAAATATAACCTGACACAGAAAAACTAGCCCCTAGTAAAAGCGGCCCTAATGTAAGTATTGTCCAATAAACCAACACTCTTGCTACAATTGGTCTAGATTTCTTAACCCCAAAAACCACATTAAGTGAGGCCTCAATAGTTGACAACATCATAATCGCAGTAACAGCCAGACCGACCACACCAATAGTGGTCAACTTACCAGTCGCCCCAACAAAAGAAGAAATATAAGTTTCAACCGTTTTACCAACTCCAGGAACTAAATTATTAAACATAAAATTCTGGATTTCCATCTTCACACTATCAAAAACAGGAAAAGCCGAGAAAATAGCCAAAGCAATTGCTATTAAAGGAACCAAAGCAATCATAGAAGTATATCCCAAAGATGCCGCCACCCTCAAAACATTGTCCTGCTTAGCTCTAATCATCACAAATTTTACAAAATCAAAACAATCAGATAATGCTTTTTTGATTGATAATTCACATCTCATGCTCTTTTTCCTTTTATTTTTAAAAAATATATGCTATCAAGTTTCTAATTATATACAACTTTTATTCATAAACAACAAGGGAAATATGATTATGACACAAGCCAAACCATTAATGGCAGGTAAAAAAGGCCTTATTATGGGTCTTGCAAATGATAAGTCTATTGCATGGGGAATTGCTAAAGCACTAAAAGAACAAGGTGCAGAAATTGCCATTTCATATCAAAATGAAGCATTAGAAAAAAGAGTTAAACCACTAGCTGAACAATTAGGTTCAGACACATTAATCAAATGTGATGTAACTGATAGTGCTAGTGTTGAAGCTGGTTTTAAAGAATTAGGTGAAAAATTCGGTAAAATCGATTTCTTAGTACATGCTATTGCATTCTCTGATAAAAACGAACTTAAAGGTATGACCATTGA
This sequence comes from Alphaproteobacteria bacterium UBA5343, assembly GCA_002410125.1. Taxonomy (GTDB): domain Bacteria; phylum Pseudomonadota; class Alphaproteobacteria; order RF32; family UBA5343; genus UBA5343. Next base: position 53,920 of record DHQH01000110.1, on the reverse strand, counting down.
TACAAGTTTAGAAAACTTTAAAAACACAATGCATATCTCATGTTTCTCATTCTTAGAAGCTTGTAAATTCGCAACTCCTATCATGAATGAAGGCGGAAGCATCCTTACTCTTTCTTACCTTGGTGCAGAAACAGTATTACCAAACTACAACATCATGGGTGTAGCCAAAGCAGCTCTTGAAGCATCTGTTAGATATGCAGCAGCTGATTTAGGACCTAAAGGTGTTAGAGTTAATGCAATTTCAGCAGGACCAATCAAAACTCTTGCAGCATCTGGTATTGGTGAATTTAGAAAAATCCTTAGATGGAACGAACTTAATGCTCCACTTAGAAAAAATGTTACAACTGACGAAGTTGGTGGCTCAGCTCTAGCATTACTAAGTGACTTAGGTTTAGCAATCACAGGTGAAGTTCTTCATGTTGATGCTGGTTACCATGTAGTTGGTATGGTTGCCATGGATAATGCTAATGAAACAGGTAAAGTACTTTGTGATTTTTAAGCATTAAGCAAACATAAGAAAATAAAAAAGACCGGATTATCCGGTCTTTTTTTTTTACTTTCGTCTTTCAATGATATATTGTGCCAACTCTTGCAATTGTGAAGCCCTATCTCCAAACATCCCCAAATCTCTCCTAGCACTATCAATTAAGTCTTTTGCCTTTTTCTTGGCCTTATCAAGCCCCCATAACGATACATAAGTAACTTTACCTTGCTCATCGTCTTTTCTAAGGGTTTTGCCAACCAACTCAGCATCACCTTCAACATCTAAAATATCATCGGTCACCTGAAAAGCTAAACCTATCTTATTTGCATAATTAACAAGTATTTCTCTTTCTTGTTTACTAGCTTTACCTAGAATTGCCCCAGCCTCAACCGCAAACCTAATAAGTCTACCAGTTTTCATCCTCTGAATATCTTTGATTAACTCTTCATCTTGGTGAACAATGTTCTCAGCATATAAATCTAGCATCTGACCTGCCACCATCCCAGTAAAAGCACCTGCCGCATTTGCCAATTCTTTAACTAGCTCACATCGAATATTTGCCTCTATATGAGTTTTTTCATCTGCTAAATACTCAAAAGCATAAGTTAAAAGTCCATCTCCAGCCAAAATTGCTGTAGATTCATCAAATTTTACATGACAAGTTGGCTTTCCTCTTCGTAAACTATCATCATCCATTGCTGGCAAATCATCATGTACAAGAGAATAACTATGTAACATTTCCAAAGCAACCCCTGTCCTAATAGCACTCTCAGCCTTTACTCCAAACAATTTAGCAACACTCATCACCAAAAATGGCCTTAACCTTTTACCACCATTAAGAACTGAATATTTCATAGCCTCAACAACTCTTCTTTCTTCTCCATCAGGAAAAACAAAAGCCGCTTCAAACTCATTTTCTATTTGCTTAGATACTTTTTTTAAATTTTCTTTTAGGCTATCCATAATCACCCCTACGATTAATTTTTATTAGTTTTTAGATGTATTTAGGAAGAGATTATTCGTACCACTGTTAGTAATTCGAACAGATTTCTAGCGACAATACGGTAAAAACTAATAGAAATTTTACTCTACATCTAGAACTTTGCTCTGTACTTCACCATTTTCTTTTACACCAGACACCATATCAATCCTAGCTTTGGCATCTTTTAGTTTATCTTCACAGAATTTTTTTAACTTAACACCTTTTTCATAATATTTAACGGCATCATCTAATTTTACTTGCCCCGTTTCTAGCTTTCTAACTATTATTTCTAATTCTTCCATTGCCTCTTCAAAGCTAATATTTTTCTTATTTTCTGACATATCTAATCCTTATATTTATCAATAGTGTTAAAATTATAAATATTATATTTTATCTTCAAAATTACACAAGTAAAAAAAAATCATAAAAATCAAAACTACTGCTTGAATTTAAATCCACAATAACAATATATAACATATATTTAATATTTGGAGAAAAATGATGAAAAGCAATGCACAAGCTATAGCTCATAGCTCAAAGCTACTAAAGGCATTATCGAACAAAAAACGGCTCTCAATTCTTTTCTTATTAAAAGAAAAAGAGCTATGTGTTAGTGAATTAGAAAAATTCGTAAATCTAAGTCAATCTGCTCTATCACAACATTTAGCAATCCTTAGAAAAGAAAATATTGTAAAAACAAGAAGAAAAGCCCAAACAATTTTTTATTCTATTAAAAGCAATGAAGCTAATAAAATTTTAATGAGTTTAGAAAAACTATATAACTAATACTCATTAAAATAGAGCTTTGCCAAGTTGCGAGCTTTCTTTAGTATTGCTCTAAGACTTCAAATATGTAAGCTGATTCAGAAAGACAGCTTTCCAATACGGGGGGAAAAGCAAAGAACAGCTTGGCAAAACCAGCAAAAAAAGGGAGGTAAAAACCTCCCTTTTCATATATTTATATTAATCACGAAATATTTGGATTATATGAGTTAAATATTAGCTAATCAATTACGACTAGTACACAACTTAGTACTCGAGTTAATTGATTAGTGCAGTAGTTGACCATAATTTGATTATACTACTATCATTAATCTTGATTATATTAGATAGATAATAAGATTTTAGAGATTAGATTTTTTCAGCATAGCAATTCATACGTGAAAAATTCAATACTCGCTAAATCTGTATTAGATATCAATAGAATCAAGATTAAGCATAATATTTAATTCTTTAAGTTGCACATCCGACACAGTATTTGGAGCCTGCATCATAAGATCTTGAGCTTTACCATTCATTGGGAATAAAATCACTTCCCTAATATTTGGCTCATCTGCAAGCAACATAACGATTCTATCTACACCAGGAGCAGCACCACCATGAGGAGGAGCTCCAAATTTAAATGCATTAATCATTCCACCAAACTTATCATCAACGACTTCTGGACCATATCCAGCAAGTTCAAATGCTTTATACATAATTTCTGGCCTATGGTTTCTAATCGCACCAGATGTAAGTTCTACACCGTTACAAACCATATCATATTGATAAGCTAAAATATCTAAAGGATCCATTGTTTCTAAAGCCTTCATACCACCTTGAGGCATTGAAAACGGATTATGAGAGAATTGTGGTTCACCTGTTTCTTCATTTTCTTCATACATAGGAAAATCAACAATCCAACAGAACTTAAATTGATTCTCATCAATCAATTCTAATTCTTCACCAACCGCAGTTCTAACAAGACCTGCAAAAGGAGCTGCTAATTTTTCTTGATTTGCAACAAATAATACTGCATCTCCTTTTTCTAAACCAAGAGCTTTTCTTACTTCCTCTGTTTTTTCTTCACCTAAGAATTTAGCAATACCCTTAACATTTTCTTCAGCCCATGCAATATAAGCAACGCCACCTAGATCTTTTTCTTTTGCTTGTTTATCAAATTTATCAAAGAAACTTCTTGGTTTATTTCCAGCTTTTGGTGCAGGAATAGCTCTAATAACCTCACCAGCTTCAACCTTATTTGCAAATAA
>DHQH01000110.1:49864-50226 GCA_002410125.1 Alphaproteobacteria bacterium UBA5343 | reverse complement strand
CTTCAACCTTATTTGCAAATAAACCAAATTCACATCCCTTAAATAACTCTGTCACATCTTTAATTTCTAAAGGATTTCTAAGATCTGGCTTATCATTACCATATTTAAGCATAGAATCTTTATAAGTAATTCTATCAAAAGGAGCTTTACTTACCTTCTTACCATTTGAAAACTCATTAAATAATCCTTCCATAACAGGCTCAATAGCATTAAATACATCATCTTGAGTTGCAAAAGACATTTCAAAATCCAATTGATAAAATTCTCCTGGACTTCTATCTGCTCTAGGATCCTCATCTCTAAAACAAGGAGCAATTTGGAAATATCTATCAAAACCAGAAACCATCAATAATTGCTTAAAT
>DHQH01000110.1:48650-49627 GCA_002410125.1 Alphaproteobacteria bacterium UBA5343 | reverse complement strand
AACCATCAATAATTGCTTAAATTGTTGTGGAGCTTGAGGCAAAGCGTAAAACATACCAGGATTCACTCTACTTGGCACTAAAAAGTCTCTTGCACCTTCAGGGCTTGATGCTGTTAAGATTGGAGTTTGATATTCTACAAAGTCTTGCTCAATCATTCTTCTTCTAATAGAAGCAATAACATTTGATCGAAGTAACATATTTTTATGTAATTTTTCTCTTCTAAGGTCTAAGAAACGATATTTTAATCTAATATCTTCAGGATGGTTTTCATCACCAAATACCTGCATTGGTAAAACATCTGCAGAAGAATGCACATCAACAGCTTCAACTGCTACTTCTACTTCACCAGTATCCATATTTTCATTTAATTGAGTTCCTTCTCTTTTTGTAACTACACCTTCAATTGATACAACAGATTCAACTCTTAAACCATCTAATGTTTTAAAATTAGGATTACTACTATCCACCACTGCCTGAGTGATACCATAATGATCTCGTAAATCAACAAACAATAAATTCCCAAATTCTCTTTTTCTGTGAATCCAGCCTGCAATTTTTACTTTTTCTCCTGCATTAGAACCTCTAAGCTCACCGCAGTTATGTGTACGAAATTCATTATTCATGTTAGTATTTTCCTTAAATTTTAATTAAAATAAACTAAAAGCCGCCCTTAGCAGCTTTTATAATATCTGAAAATTAACCTTGAAAAAGCTATTTTTCCAGAAAAGAGTGTATCACATCTTTCAATGCTGTCAATTTTAGTCTTACAGTTTCTCTAAAAACTTTATCATTACCCTCAACCATATATAAAAACTCAGCAATAGCCTTAAATACAGTACTTAAAAATTTAGGATTAGCATAAAGTTCCTTAGTTGCATCACCAAAATGCTCATGCATCCCCTCCAGTAACATATTAGTCCTAGCACGAGGAAGTCTCTTAAGACAATAAAAAGCATCATCCACTGCATAAGCAAGA
>DHQH01000110.1:41088-48417 GCA_002410125.1 Alphaproteobacteria bacterium UBA5343 | reverse complement strand
GCATAAGCAAGAGACGGCCCAAAAGCATTAATAATAGTTTTATCAAGACCCATAGCTTTTCTTATATAATGTTCATCCCTTGATAGGAAAATCCAAACATTTTGCTCCATACTTTTATATAAAAAATCAAATTCTCTAGCTCTAATAGCCGTAATATTCTCAACTGCAGACGGTCTAACTTGTAACATTTCAAAAAATCTCTCTTTCACAATATCTTTAGAAAGATTAATTTTATGAGGACTAACTAAAGCAATCTCTTCAACCTTATTATATTCTCTTAAAAGTAATAAATCATAACCTAAAGCCTCAACATGCTCTGGTTTTAACTTATCACAATAAACATCCAATAATTCTAACTGCCATTCAAAAGCAATATAAGGAGTAAGAAGTAATAATTTTTGGTCTTGTTTTCGTTCTATAAAAATATTTTTAGAGACTGTAAATACTAACATTTTAACAATCTGGGCAAAACTCACTCCCCATTTTAGTATTTCATCATCATTATCAATAAACTTACCGTCTTTATCAACCATAATATCACTAGCTACTTCACGATTTAACTTATAAAGACTAATAAAATCTTTTAATAAGAACCTATCTTTAATCACATCTGAATAACTCACATGCTTATCAAAAAAACTACCTTCTTGCAGTTTTTTTAGCACTTCTTTTAATGCATCTAAGATTTTTTTTCTCTGTTCATTTGAAAGAACAGGCATATCAGCAACATTATAATCTTTAGCTGTAGATTTTTTCATTATACACCTTATTTATATTTTTTAATTTACTTCCGCTCTTGCTTCTTATATATTTACTATAACAATTATCAAATAACATCAAGCAATATATGTTTGATAAGAACAATTTTTAAGAAAAAGAAGCCAGTAAATGAAGATTATTGAAGACACTAAAGAATTAATCAAATTTTGTAAAAAACTCAAAAAATATGATTTTATAACCATAGATCTAGAATTTCTAAGAGATAAGACCTATTGGTCAAGACTTTGCCTTATCCAAATTGGTTGCGAGGATTTTTGCTCTTGCATCGACCCATTAAAAAAAGAATTAGATTTATCTCCATTCTTCAAAATCTTAAAAGATGAAAGTGTAACTAAAGTTTTTCATGCTTCAAGACAAGACATAGAAATTCTATATAAACTCACAGGCTTCATCCCAAGCCCTCTATTTGATACTCAAATCGCAGCAATGGTATGTGGCTTTGGTGAATCTGTATCTTATCAAAATTTGGTTAGCCAATTAACCAAAAACGAAATTGACAAATCAATGAGATTTTCTGACTGGTCAGCAAGACCTCTATCAGAAAAACAAGTCGACTATGCCTTATCAGATGTTACTCACTTAGTTGATATTTATAAAAACCTCTGCCAAATATTAGAAGAAAGTGGCAGAAAACATTGGCTAGATGAAGAAATGCAACATATTATGGATGAGCAACTATATACTTTTGATCCATTTGATGCTTGGCAAAAAATTAAACATCGCACCAAAGATAGAAAATTCCTCAACACCCTAAGAGAAGTCTGTGCCTGGAGAGAAATAGAAGCTCAAAAGAAAGATATAGTAAGACGAAGAATTATCAGTGATGATTGCTTATTGGATATTGCAGCATCAAGGCCAAAAACTCTCAAAGAGTTATCAAAAACCAGAGGTATTAATAAAAATATATTATCTGGCAGATATGCAGATGAAATCATCGCTGCTGTAGAAAAAGCTGCATCTCGTCCAAAAGATGAGTACCCAAAACTTCCAAAGAAGAAAAACTTAGGTAATAATGTTAAATCACTAATAGAATTACTTAAATTGTTATTAAAAATTAAATCAAATGAACATTCTGTGGTTCCAAAAATTATCGCAAATGAAGAAGATTTAGAAGCTATAGCCAATTTTGACGATGAACATAGTAAATCTCTTCAAGGTTGGAGATATGAAGTATTTGGCAAAGAAGCGATAAGATTAAGAGAAGGCGAACTAAAAATCAGCTTTAACCCTAAAACCCGCAAAATCAACATCGAATAACCCATCAACCATATGTCATTGCGAGAAAATTTTTAATTTTCGTGGCAATCTCACAAATTCAACATCTCCCCATTAAATAGGGTCTGAAGGATTTTGTACCGAACAACAATTTTAATTGATTATATAAGTCATATAATAAGAATTAAGAGATTTTGCGATTGATTTTAGAAATACTAAATGACTTGAACAAAATACTCGCAAATTCTGTATTAGATGACCATAGAATCAATTAAAAGAGGAATTCGGATTGAGCAGGAGAAGTCAGTTTCTCTTGCTCAATTTCAGCAATTAAATCCCTCACAAGAGGTACCGTAATTGCTCTTTTTTTAGCCAAAGAATATTTATCTATCTCTTCGACTATTTTTCTTACATATTTAAATGATCTTTCAATATTTTTTACTAAATATGAAATCACATCTGGTGTTATTTGGACTTGCCTATCAATAAATAATTTCACGATTAACATTGATAAAAGTTCATCATCGGGCTCTTTAATTTCAATCATTGGCATAATATTGAGCCTAGATTTCAAATCTGGAAGTCTTAATCTCCAACGCGATGGTGCTGTTTTGGCGGTGAATAAAATAAAACCACCATCGGATCTAAAATTATTATATAGATGAAACATTGCATCTTCATCAAAATTAGCCAAATCTGCATTTTCAATGATAATACATTTCTTTTTATCATCTAACACTAAATACTCAACTTTTTCTTTTGTTATTTCACTTGCTTGATAGATTAATACTTTTCCAAGCCCTGGCTCTTTACTTAAAACTAGATTTGAAAAAACATTAGCTAGATGAGTTTTTCCACATCCTTCATCACCATATATACAGATTGCAAAAAACGGCCAGTCAGGCCAAGAATCAATCATAGAAACAGCTTCTATATTGCATTTGGTTACAATATAATCTTCTAAATCCAAAGCTGGACGATTTTCAAATTGAATAGGTATTTGCATATAAATTATTTGCTTTCTTATTTATTTAAATACATTTTGCTTTGTTTGTAATTTGTCAATGCAAATCTAACCAGCACCCCAACCACAGCAGCTACAGGTACTGCAATTAAAACCCCTAAAAAACCTAGAAGAGTGCCACCAGCTAATAATGCAAACATCACCCAAACAGGGTGAAGACCAACACTCCCGCCAACTAGTCTTGGAGTTAAGAAGTTACCTTCTACAAATTGCCCAAAGAAAAATACTAGAGCTACATATAACACTTGGTTCCATTCACCAAATTGAGCAATTGCTAAACCAATACTAACTACAAAGCCAACTAGACTTCCTACATATGGAATAAAAGAAATAACCCCTGCCATAAAGCCAATCACGAGTCCAAATTCAAGTCCAAGCAATGTAAGTCCTATTGAATAAAAAGCTCCCAGTATCATACAAACAAGAGCCTGCCCTCTAATAAAACTAGCAAGTATTTTATTTATTTCTCTTGCTTGTTCTCTAATAACTTTCACATTGCCTCTTGGTAAAAAATTATCAATTGAAGATAACATTTTATCCCAATCTCTAATCATATAAAAGGCAACAATTGGAGTAATTACTAAAAGAGAAATCACATTAAGCACCGCAACCCCACTAGTAATAACATTACCAATCATCGTAGTTACAAAACCAAAACCTTTTACTAAACCAGTTTTTGCAACACCTAATAACTCATCATATTTATCACTTGGAATTTTATCTCTTAGATTTTCTAGAAATGGTGTAATCTTATCCATCGCTGTGCTTGTATATTCTGGAATAACCGTTACCAAACTAAGAATTTGAGAATTAATTGCTTGTAATAACATTAACATCGCAGGAAATAATATTAGAACCAATAAAAGAGTAATGATTGTAACTGCAATATTGCGAGAACATCCCCATTTTTGCAATCTATCAGCTACAGGATCTAAAAAATAAGCTATCACAATACCAGCAACAAAAGGCATCAATACACTTTTAAGCAAAAATATCGTATAACAAAATACTATAAAGAAAATCATCCAAAATAAAATATTTGATTTTTTATCTTGCTTCAAAGCTACCATTTTACATCTCCTATTCTATCACCCAAACATTATCCATCCTAATTAGAGACAATCCTTTACCAGCTAACAAATCTTGTACTCTCATAATATCACCAGAAAATGACAATGAAATCTGAGCTATCTTTTTGGTAATTGCTTGTAACTTACATTCTTTAATCACTGGAATAGATTTTATCAATTTTTCTTTTGCCACCCAATCTTGTAGATCATCAACCTTAATCATCACCACTATACCTAATGATTCATTATAATTTACAACATTCTTTGCTTTCCAATCTTCTTCCAACCTACTAACAATATCAACAACAGCAGATTTATAAAAACCATCAACACCAATACTAGCATCAAAATCCTTTTGTAGATGACTACTAACCACATCACCAAGCATTGAATTTAAGCTAATGTCTAGCTTTGGCTTTCCACCTTGATACAATACAGCCTTAGCTACAACTACATTTGATACATTATAACCCTCAGCAATCCTAGCAAAAGAAGCTGCATTCATATTTTTTGCCATAGCAGTAGTTAACTTAACTCTATCTCCCATATCCCCATTTGGAATAATGAGTGGGGAAATCCTACTAATAATGCGATTACTTCTAAATGAACGAAGTAATAAATTATCATCTTCCCACAACACTGGATCAGCATTGGGCGAAGCATAAAAAAGAGGAATTAGTAAGGTGTTACTTTTTACTTCTTCCGTAAAAGGAATAAAATTTTCATTTAATAATTTTTTGATTTTCTTAGGATTAAACACAATTCTTAATTCTGCAATATAACGAACATCAGATGTTTTTTCAGATAGAACAGAAAATTCAGAAATATAAGTAGAAAGATCATCCCCCACTTTTATCTCCGAACTATCCAAATCTCTTTTTAGAGCTAAACGATTAACTACAATATTAAAGGCTTTTCGATATCCCTCATCTATTGCAGTTTTCCTAGCACTAGCTGCAGTCGAAGAAGTCACGTCCACATTCACCAAATCCACCACATACAGATCATTAGCTCTAGCAAAACTAATAGAAATTAAGAGAAAAAGACCAGTAAGAAAAAGTCTATTTATAAATTTATTCCTCATTATTACTAGTCCCTTTTTAAAAAATTATCCAACGATTTCCATATCACTAAAAAAGAAAGAAATCTCTGTTTTAGCATTTTCAACACTATCAGATCCATGAACAGTATTCTCACCAATCGATAAAGCTAATTCTTTTCTAATAGTACCAGCTACAGCATTATCAGGATTGGTAGCGCCCATAATTTCACGATTTCGCTCAACCGCATTTTCACCTTCTAAAACTTGTACAATAACAGGCTCAGAAATCATAAATTCAACCAATCCACCAAAGAAAGGTTTATCTCTATGTATTCCGTAAAACTCTTCAGCTTGCTCTTTTGTCATTCTAATTCTTTTTTGAGCAACTACTCTTAAACCACCATCTTCCAACATAGATACGACTTTACCTGTAATATTTCTCTTAGTTGCATCTGGTTTAATAATTGAAAAAGTTCTTTCCATTGTCATTATTTATTTTTCCTTATATTTTGTTATTAATGTTAATTGTAGTTATATATTGTAAAATCTATTTCTTCAACCACTTTCCTAAGCTATCTTGTTGCCAATAGCTTATTTCTTCAGTTTCACTCTTTAACTTCTTCCAAAAGGCTCTAGCTTTTTCTAATGACATATCATTATTTCCATCAAAAAGGTTAAGAACTCTATCAAAAGATTTCATAAATTCTATTTCTGGCTCAACTCCATCACAAATTAGTAAAATCCTAGCCTCATTTGGATTCTTATCTTCACTAGTTATAAATATTGGTTGCATAGAAGCATTACTTTCATCTTCACTTCCATGAGGAAGCCAAGATTCCTCATTATAACTCCATAAATAATCATTTATTTTTTTCACATTAGCATTATTAGCAAGCCTTAGAACTGCATTATCTCCAGTTTGCAAAATCTTTGGCAACAACATAACCAAAGTTTCATCCAATCCCGATTTTTGTAAATGATAAAAATCAACCCTCACAAAAGCTCTCCACTACTTAACCTTAATCGCCACAAAATGAAGCCCCAACTCATCTTCTACCAAAAGTAAAATTGGTTTATTACCTCTTTTTTTATTATCTTTAACTATTCTCTCTAAGTCAGATATTTTATTAACTTCATCTTGATTGGCTTTCACTATCAAATCACCAATTTTAATTTGTTTTTCTTGCGCAGAACTATCATCTTCTACCCCCACAACCAACAAACCAGAACTATCTTTATCGATTCTATATCGATTCCTCAACATATCATTAAGTTCAACAAGCCTCATCCCTAATTCATCAATCTTAACCGAACTATCTTTAATTGCTGATTCTTTATCAAGATTCGATAAATCAATTTCAATTGGCTTCTCATCAGCTAACTCACCAACTTTTAACTTTAAGGATTTTTTCTTATTATTTCTCCACACCTCAATTGATACTTTTTTACCAATTGGAGTTTCTGCAACAATTAAAGGTAAACTTCTCATCTTAGAAATAGATTTACCATCAAATTTTAAGATAATATCCCCTGCCTCAATATTCGCCTTATCAGCAGGACCTCCTTCTGCAACATTTGACACAATCGCCCCTTGTGCTTTACCAAGACCTAAACTTTGAGCAATCTCATCTGTTGTTGATTGAATAGTTACCCCAATCCAACCTCTTTTAATCTCACCATCTTTTTTAAGCTTCTCAACCACCCATTTAACCATATTAGCAGGAACAGCAAAACCAATACCAACACTACCTCCTGTAGCTGAAAAAATTGCTGTATTCATACCAATTACTTCACCATTGATATTAAACATCGGACCACCAGAATTACCTTTATTAATCGAAGCATCAGTTTGTAGATAATTATCATAAGGACCAGAGTTTATATCTCTAGATTTTGCACTAATAATCCCTGCAGTAACAGTACCACCAAGACCAAACGGATTACCAATTGCAAGCACCCAATCACCAACCCTTACATTATCAGAATCAGCAAACACAACAGGAGTTAATTTTGTTTTAGAATTTATCTTTAAAAGAGCAATATCAGTTTTCTTATCAACCCCTATCACTTCTCCGTCATATCTATCCTCATTACTAAGGATAATTTTTACCTTATCAGCCCCCTTAATCACATGATAATTAGTTACAATAAAACCATCCTCACTAATCACATAACCAGAACCCAGAGAAGTAACCTCT
>DHQH01000110.1:39571-40833 GCA_002410125.1 Alphaproteobacteria bacterium UBA5343 | reverse complement strand
TTTGAGTTGGTGTCATATCATTAAAAGAAAATTCATGTCCAAAAAACTCTTTGAACATATCATTAAAAGGTTTTTGTCTCATAATATCAGGAGCATCCACCCCCCCTGCATTTGAAACAAGTTTTTGACTAGTTGAAATATTTACAACCGAAGGAATAAGTTTTTCTGCAACATCAGCAAAACTATTAGGAACCATCTTAGCATTTGCTATATTTGCAAATATCACAAAAAATAAAAACACTAAAATAATTCTTATATTTTTCATTCCTTTTATTCCCTTTAATTACTATAACCTGCTTCTAAAATTTAACTATAAACCAAACCCAAGCAAGGCCAAAAAGAACAGACACTAAGCCAAATATATGAAGTTTCTCATCTGGCAATCTTTGTACCAACTCCATCATCTCTTTCATCTTACCCGGCATAATAACATAACAAAGCCCTTCAATAACCATAATAAGAGCAAATGCCAAAGATAAATTAATCATCTAATCCCCCATTTATCGTCTAAGAGACTTACCAAAATACTTAAAGAATTCGCTATCAGGAGATAAAACCAAATTAGCATCACCTTGCTCAGCAATCGAATTTTTATAAGCCTCTAATGAGCGATAAAAAGCATAAAATTCAGCATCTTTATTTGCTACATCAGCCCAAGTTTTAATAGCAGTCTTATCAGCAAAACCTTTAATCACTTCTGCTTTTTTTTCAGCTTCTGAAATAATAACAGCACTTTCTTTTTCAGCCTTAGATCTAATTTGTTGAGCAAGCTCTTTACCTTGCCCTCTAAAATCTTTAGCATCTCTTTCTCTCTCTGCTTTCATTCTAGAATTAATCGCTTGAAAAACTTGAATAGGTAAATCCGCTTTTCTAATTCTAACCTCTGCAACTTCCACACCAATTTCTTTTGCGTCAATAGCAACCTTATCATTAATTTTACCCATCACATCGGTTCTTTTTTCAGATAAAAGTTCTTTTAGAGTAACTTTACCAAGAATTTGCTTAACATTAGAATTAACAATCTCTTCTAACCTTTTGTTAGCTCTATATTCTGTTTGAACTGTTTGGTAGAATTTTAAAGGATCAACAATTCTATATCTTGTAAAACTATCAACTTCTAATCTTTTTTGATCATTCAAAATTGCTTCTTTTGATGGAGGATCTAAGTCAAGCAAACGATTATCATAAAAAATCACATTTTGAATTACAGGAATTTTAAACTTTAATCCTGGTTTACTAATCACATCAACAGGCTCACCAAA
>DHQH01000110.1:28500-39432 GCA_002410125.1 Alphaproteobacteria bacterium UBA5343 | reverse complement strand
ACATCAACAGGCTCACCAAATTGTAAAACAAGAGCTGTTTGCATTTGATTTACAATAAAAGCAGAGTTCACAAGAACAATAACAACAATAGCTGTTATAGCACCTAAAATCATTTTCTTTTTACTATTCATATCTCAACTCTCCTTACTTAACACTATTCAACGGCAAATATGGCAACACATTCGCACCTGATTTAGAAGGATCAATAATCACTTTATTAGAATTTTTAACCACTTCTTCCATCGCATCCAAATACATACGTTTCACAGTAACAGTTTTTGCTTGTTTATAAGCCTTATAAATCGCATCATAACGATTAGCTTCACCTTTTGCTTTGTTAATTACCTCTGCTTTATAAGCTTCTGCATTTTGAATAATTTTTTCAGCTTCACCTCTTGCTACAGGAATAATATCATTTCTATAAGCCTCTGCTTCATTTTTAAATCTTTCTTTATCAGTTTTTGCTCTTTGCACTTCATTAAAAGCATCAACCACTTCTTTTGGAGGATCTGCTTTTTGCAACTTAACTCTAATCACATTAATACCACTATGAAATTCATCTAAAACATTTTGTAAGGCATTTTTAGTTTCTTCTTCAACTCTATCTCTGTCCCCTGTTAAAATATCTTGAATATCAGATTGACCAACAACTTCTCTCATAGCACTTTGTGCAGCCACAGAAACTGTCCCATCAGGATTTCTCATACTAAACAAATAATCTTTTGCAGATTTAATATTCCAAATAACTGCAAAATTAATATCTACGATATTTTCATCTCCAGTTAGCATATAGCTTTCTTTATAACCAGCAGCATTTCTATTCATAGAATTATCTTCACCACCGACATGCACACTTCTCTCTCTGGTTACATTAGGAGTATAAACTTTTTCAATTGGAAAAGGTAAATGATAATGAAGCCCTGCTGATGTAGAATAAGCATATTCACCAAATCTAAGAACAACCCCTTCTTGTGCTGGCTGTACTTGATAAAAACCAGAAGCAAGCCAAATAGCTAATAATGCAATTATAACCCATTTAGGTTTTATATCGCTATTAAAAGGCTTAAAATTATCATTACCACCTTTTTTAAAAGTTTTCTTATAAACCACCTTACCATCACTAGAACTATTCCAAGGGTCACTATTTCCACCACCCCAAGGATTTTTATCATCAGACATTAATTTATCCCCTTATTGAAATTTAATAAACTTTATTTATATACTTATATAATTCATATATGTTATAAAACAAATAATTTTAAGAAATCTATTAACAATAATATAGGAAGTTAAGATGAGTGAAGTCAAGATTGAAGAGATAATAAAAAAGCATATTTCTCTTGATACAGTTGAAACAATTAAAGTAATCAAAGACAAAGCTATCATATCAATAGATGCTAGCAAAAATGATAACGATTTAGAAAATATAACAAATATCTTAAAAACTGAAATTGAAGCCTTAAGCCAAATATCAAAAGCAACAATTGTAATCACATCTACTAAAGAGGCAGACAGCTTAAACAAGCCCAAACCAAAAACTCATCACAGCGAAATAGAAAAGCTAAAAATAAATGGTGTAAAAAAGATAATTGCCGTTGCCAGTGGTAAAGGTGGTGTTGGTAAGTCAACCACTGCTGTAAACATTGCAGCAGCACTTTCAAAATTAGATCTTAATGTTGCAATTTTTGATGCAGATATTCACGGCCCATCGATTCCAAAAATGCTAGGAGTTGAAAACCAAAGAGTTGAATCTACAGATGGTCAAAGCCTATACCCTCTTACAAATCATAATATAGATTCTATGTCAATTGGAGCATTAATTGATAAAGATGAACCAATCATATGGAGAGGATCTAGAGTATGTGGAGCAATTGAACAATTAATCACCACCACTCTTTGGGAAAAAATTGATGTTTTAGTAATAGATATGCCTCCTGGAACAGGAGATGTGCAATTAACAATCAGTCAAAGAATAGAATTAGATGGAGCTGTCATTGTTTCCACACCTCAAGACATCGCCTTATTAGATGCTAGAAAGGGGCTTAAAATGTTTGAAAAAGTCAATATCCCAACCTTAGGTATTATAGAAAATATGAGTTATTTTATATGTCCTAAATGCGGTGAAAAATCAGAAATCTTTGGTTATGGCGGAGCAAAAGAAACAGCTAACGAATTAGATACAGATTTCTTGGGTGAAGTTCCACTACACTATGCGATTAGAAAAAATGCTGATGAAGGTATACCAATAGTTATTAGTAACCCAAATTCCGACCATAGTAAATGCTATTTAGATATCGCAAAAAAAATAAAGAAAAAATTGTTTTAGTATTTTAAAAAAGGATTCATTCTTCTATTTTAGTTTATTATATGGGTCAGATAATAAGAATTAAAAACTGTAGCTGAAGTATTTCTTCTTTAATCACTATCCTATTTCATTCCTACAATCTGAAGGATTTTGTGCCAGCAGAAGTAAACTTAATTTTTCAATATGGTTTCTCGTATAAGTAATACGTGAACGCCTCATTTAAAAATCAATTTACGATTAATGGTGCAAAAGACGAAGATTAACTAAGGATCTTGTTTTTGCGAACCTTATCCTTCTTCTCCTCCAAGGACTTCTCTAGTTTCTCTGCCATTTTTATATCTTTACCAGTTTCAAAACTTTGCTTAAATGGATTGATTTCTTCTTTTTGCTTACTTTCAAAACTATCTTCACCGAGCCACCACGCTTCTTCTTCATTTACTGGTTCAAGCTCGCTATTTTCATCTACTTTAATCATTTCTGGCTTTTGCATTTTTGTTGAAATATCATAATTTGGAGCTGGCTCTTCGTGATAATGATGAGTATCTTCTTTATTTTCTATTATCTCTTTTGATATGACTTCTTCATTCTCTAAATAAGGTTTCATAGCTCTTCTAAGGGCTTCTCTTTTTCTCTCAATACTTTTGTTTATTTCTTCATTTTTAGTTTCTAATTTTGTATTTACTTCTGATTTTAGATTATCTAGTTTTGATTTTGTTTCATTTTCTTTCACTTCTTCCACGAAATCGATCTCTTCAACCAATACTTTTTCTGTATTTTCTTTGGCTGGCATAAAATCATTTTCAAAATCTGCCCAATCTGTTTCATATTCTTTTGCCTCAATATTAGTTTCTTTTACATCTTTAGTATCACCTCTAGCCATAACTTTCACATCACTTTTATAAGAAACACCGCCAAAATCTTCTAATACTTCTTCTACAGATTCATCTTCTTCTACATCTGTTTCGGGTTTATTATCAACTTTATATTCCGACTCAAATTCTAAATTATCTACCATATCACTATCATCATCACCAAGAAGTCCTAAACCTTCATATTCTTTTTGTTCTTCTAAGATATATTCTAAGGATTTACCTTCTTTATATTTTTTAGCTTCTTTAGCACTCATATTGCCATAATCATATAACTCTTCAACAACATCCATCACCCCATCAATTTTAACATCTGGAATTGCTATTGTTAACTCTGGAGGATTTAAATCTTGTTCATCTCTTTTTGCTACAATTCGCTCATCAATATGAGACACTTCTTCTGTATTAACTAGAGCTTTTACTTCTTTATCTTTATAGTGGTATGGTGTTTGAGCAATAATTGGAGTATCCATCGCCCCCTGCATCATCACATAATGTTTTCCAGGTTTTAGGGTTAAGACTCTTTTATTAGACACCAAACTTTTACCAATTTGTTGATATTTTGCAGTATAATCAAACTGATTTACATTAATACCAAAAA
Organism: Alphaproteobacteria bacterium UBA5343; assembly: GCA_002410125.1. Classification (GTDB taxonomy): domain Bacteria; phylum Pseudomonadota; class Alphaproteobacteria; order RF32; family UBA5343; genus UBA5343. The sequence goes on along the minus strand of DHQH01000110.1, from coordinate 35,657 downwards.
TCTCTTTACCTCCACCAATACTAGTTACAGTATTTACAGTTTCCATAGCACTCATAGCTTGAAATTTTTTACCAGTCTTCTCATTATTTTCCCTAAAGATAATCTTCGCCCCAGTATTAGAAATAATTTCCTCCATACCACCAAAACCATAAATATCGTTAAGCTGGAATAAATTTTGAGTACATAAAAGAAAAGAAACTTTCTGACTTCTACCCATTGCAGTACCTTTTTTAACAGAAGTCATTTTCGGCATATTTTGCAAATCATCAAATGTATATAATAACGGATATGGCCCCATATTATTTTTACCAGGCCTAGAGACTATACTAGCACCAATTGACATCTCAATAAAAGTAGAAGAAAGAGGGACTGTTACATCATCTTTATCAGTTAAATAAACACTTGTAAGCCCCCATCGACTTTTTTCATCATCTTTAATACCTCTAAGATCTGTGAAGAAAAAATCACTAAAACAAGTATTATTTCTAATCGTATTATTTTTAAACACCCCAAGTGATGACATCACCATAGAAATAACTGATGCTCTTTGTTTTTTAGAAATGGTAGCCAACTGATTAAGCTCCATAATTGCTCTTCTTGAATAACCAAAAAAGATTGCTTCTTCAATTGCCTTATCTAAAATATATCTCATTGGATCTTGTTGTAAGGCTGCAGTATCTCCAGCTTCTTTTCTTGCTTTCAATTCCAAATTTGCAAAAATCTGTTGTTGGGTAATCCAGTCAATCAACATAGAAAAACATCCTTGTCTTCCTTGCCATGGCTCTGGCAATCCTTCCCAACTACCAATTGGTAAATAATTATCCAAATTAATAGCTCCATTCTTCGCATATACAAGAGCTTTATTTACCTGATCGCCTTTCATAGATTTATAAAATGATGTTAAAACTTGATAATCTTCTTCATCCAAACTCTCACCATCATATAACTTACCTAAGAAATAATCATTTGATATTGCTTGCTCTGTTTTATAGATAATGAAATGAGCCAAACCCTCAAAAGCAGATCTCGATATTTTTACCCAATAATCATTAATATCTTGACTACCCTTAACTAATAGATATGAAAGCCCTGAAACATAATTTTCTCTACCAGGACCATGTTCTGGCAAATTACCTAAAGAAAGAGGATTCCATTTTGGATATAAAATTCCATTTTCTTCATCATCTTTTCCACCCCAATTAAAATGGAACACAAAACCTTTCTTAGATCTTGTCATACTAGTATTTTTAAATGCTTCTTTCTTTATATCATATGCAAATATACTCTGCCTATTAGCAGTTAAAATCGTTGGCAACACAATCCCAGAAGTCTTGCCACTCCCAGTAGTTCCAACACAAATAGCTGATAATGTATCTGTAAATCGAATAAATTGCTCTTCAATCATACCAAGAACAATATTGAAACCTTTAAATAAGCCTAATCTCTCAATATCATCCTCTGTTGCAAATTTACTATCACCATACATTGCAGGCTTAAAGCTGTAAGGATTTTTAAGCCAACCAATAATAAGTCCACCAAAAAAAGCAATACTTGGAATAACAGGAATTATAAGAGCAACTGTTACCTCTCCAAAATAAACTTTCCTAATAAAGATGAAAAACCATCTAAAATAAACATTATAAAGATATTGCGGATTAAAAATAAAAGCCTCTGCAATATTAAAAGCCTTATCAATACTTTTTTCAGAAAAACCACCGGCATACATAATACTAAGCGGATAACAAATAATCATCAAAATTACCATCACCACAAAGCTGATTAGAAAAGTATAAAACATCCAGTTACATGCTTTATGTATCTTTTCCTCTCCTAGTGAATATATTGATGGTAAACCCATATCATTATCCCATTAACAAAAATTATCTACCTCGAGAAACTTTACCAATCTTAATTTTGGCAGCTTTTCTTTTAACCTTCTTCTCTTTTTCCTTAACTCCAGCTGCTCTTTGCTTTTCTTTTTTTGCATTAAGAACTGCTTTATGAGCTTCTTTTTTATTTTTCACATTATCCTGATCTTGTAATTCTCCTCTCTCTGCCTTAAACAAATCAGGAAAATCATGTTCAGATGTCTTAAATTCAGATTCATGTAATTTAACAGAAGGACGAGATTTAACCCTTCTCACTACTTTTTTACTATGTTTTAATTCAAATTTTTCTTTAAATTCTTCTGAAAAATGTGAAGGATCATATTCAACATCATCCTTATCTTTTTCTTCATCAAATTCTTGAGATAAATCCACACCAAAAGCATTATAATTAGCTTTTTTCTTTTCTTCTATCTTTGCTGAACCTTTATATAAATCTTGCCCTTTAAAAATATATTTAGGATCGACAATCGCCCCTGTTAAATCAACCCCAGATAAATCAATTCCATCCAAATTAACCCCTAAAAGATTAACCCCTTTCAGATTTAATTTTTTAAAATTAATTCTTCTCAAATCAACCTTTTTAAGATCAATGAGATTTAAATTCACTAATTCTGGATGATGCTTTAACAAGAACTCAATTAAAGCCTGTAAAACCGAAGCAGGCAATTCTCCTAAATCCATATTTTGTAAGGTTGAAAAATCAATATTACTAAGATCAACCCCATCTCTAATCCATTTTTGTATCTCAGATATAACACTAGCAGTGGCTTCTTGTTCACCACCTTTTACTTTCATAACAAGCTCTAAAAGCTGATTTGTAGACGATTCACTATCTTCTTCAAAACTATCTAAATAATGATTACTAACACCACTCTCAAAATATGTTTTCTTACCCTTTGGACGAGATTTTTTATCTCTTTTTTTAATAAACGCATTAGCAATTTTACGTCTCAAACTAGGAGATTTCTTTTCTTCAATCTCTGTATCATTTTTACTCATAGTCAACTTCACCTATATTTATTGAGATTCATATAAATTTATGTTACTGCAATAATAGCAAATTATTTGTTAACTTGTAAGTAAAAAATTAGAAATTGGATTCTTTAACCCAAACCGATGAAACAACCTTAACTATTCTAGAAAAATAACTCTCTGGTTTACCTTTAATATAAACATCACCAATCTTAGAAACAGCCAATACTTGCTTAGACTCTTTTTGAGGAACAATCTCTAAAAATACCTTATACATAGCCTCATTTGGCACTAAATCATCACTCTTATTAATCCTAGTTGCAATCTTACCACCATAAACAGATGCCATAAACCTATATTGATATAAACTTTTAACTGTAAATCTTTCTTTTTCAACTAACTTCACATTAAATTTCTTATCATCAATATCAGAATAAAAATACCCTACATCTCCAAGTTTTATTCTACCCATTTCTTTTTCTTTAACAAAAGCCACCAATTTATGATTTCCAGTTTTGGGCTCTATTGAACATAATTTCACATTATTTTTATACCAATTACCAATTATCAAACTCTTATATAGATCAATAATTTTTCCATCAAATTTAGCTCTAATAGTCAAATTTTCTTTTATTTTCATCAGACCTTCATATTTTTCCTTTTCTAATTCCAATTCTTGAAAAGTAACCAGTTTCTCATCTATTCTTCTCTTATCAACTGCAATATGGTCTAACTTCCAACTCAAAGCCTTCAAATTATTTTCAACAATATCTATATTTCTATCCAAATTATCATTTTCACCAATAAACAACACATCACCTTTTCTAACCACATCACCATCTTCAACCAATACTTCCCTTAGCATAAATTCTTCAGACATATAAACATCTTGCACATTATTTTTTAGAATAAAAGCAGGTGCCTTAACCTTGCCATAAACAGGAATAAACATAAATATAATCAAGCCTGTTAGCACCATAAATGTCATCACCACATTAACATTTAATCCTATTTTCTTTCTCATATTCCACCATACTTTCAATTCATTATAAATTGGCTTTAATATAAAATATATTATTTCAACAGCCATTAAAAATATACCAATAATCTTAAATAAAAAATGATAAACCGTAAGAGCAATCCCTAGGAATAAGAAAAACCTATAAATCCAAACCCCAAACGCATATAAAATCAAAAATCTCTGTTTCTTAGACTCAAAATATTCTGGTGCTTCTTTTTTAATCCCAAATAATTTCTTTCTAATATACCATCTAGCCATATCAAAAGATCTATTTTGTAAATTTGCTATATCCATATAATCAGACAATAAATAATATCCATCAAACCTCATAAATGGTGATAAATTTATCAACAATGTACCAATCCAACTGGTAGTCGCCAACATAAACAAAGCTGACCTAAAAGCTCCATCATCTACAAATTTCCATAATATCGTAGCAATCACAGCAATCATAATCTCTGCCAACATTCCGCTAGCTCCAATTAAAAATCTCTGTCTCTTATCTTTCAATAACCAAGAAGAACTAGTATCAGTAAAAAGCACTGGACACATCACTACAAATGCCAAACCAAAAGAGTGAACACTGCTACCATAATATTTTGCTGTTATTCCATGCCCTAACTCATGTACAAGTTTTACAAATGCCAAACATAAGAAAAATACAAATAACCCATCTATTGAATAAAAATATGAAAATGTAGAGGAAAACTCATACCAATTCTCTTGCAATACATAAATCGCAAAGAAACTGATCAAACCAAACAAAAAAGCGAAAGATTTTTTATATAAAAATCTAAAACAAGGCTCAATTTTTGATAATAATTTATCAGGATTTAATAACTTAATCTTAAAGAATAGGTAATTATGTATTAACCATTGAAATTTATTAATGTTTTTAAGTTGGTTGACCTTCTTAAAATATTCAAAATCGCTCTCACCACTAAGTTTAAGTAAAAAATTTCCCTGCATAAAAGATAATAAATCAACCACATTTTGTTCATTAACTTCAATAGTTGTATTCTTATTTATACTATCAACTATCTCACCAACATTCTCTAACTTCCAGCGAGTTAATATTTCATATTCCAACCAACCAATATTAAAATATCTATTTCTAATTTCATCAAATATCACATATCTAGGAGCCCCAATATCAGAACTAGCTCCCTTACTAACCTTTATATCATCTCTGATCTTAGGAAGTTTAATATCTCTTAAATTAATATTGCCAAATCCAACCATTGCAAAATATCTACAAACCTAGTTTCTGCCTAATAAATCTAATTGGTCTTCTAAATAAGTAATAAAACACACTAACATTTTTACCATAAATCTTACTAACCGCCTTAAGTCCAACCCTTGGTAAATCCCTATCAGCCAAAATAGTTGCTTTTACTTTATAAGATGCAACTCCCTCTGGTGTAATAATTGGCTCATAACTAGCCTGATAAATCTTAGCTCTATAAGATTTCATAGCATTAATATTAAGGAAGAAATCAACCTTACTATCTTTTTCTAAGCTAATCGCATCCTCTGCTGGAACCATAATTTCTAACTCTACTTCTCTAGGATTTGCAATTACTAATAATTTCTCACCAACCACAACAGGGCGACCAATCAAATCATTCTTATCACCAAATATTGCCACCCCATTAGCACTTGACTGTAAAAGAACCTTACTCAAAATTGTCTTATTATATTCAACATCTTTTACTTTTTGTTCCAATTTTGCTTCTAATAATTTAATATTAGCCTGATCTTGCGGACTAGAAAAAGCTAACTGTCTTGCTTTTTTGAGCTCTGCCTCAACCACTTTTAAAGTCTTAAGTGATACTTCATATCTATTCTTCATCTCAACATCATCAAAAACAATTAAATTATCACCCTCACCTATAAAATTATTAGGCTCTACCAATACTTTTTTAATCACACCATTAATTGGTGAATTAACAATCACTGGATTTTTAGGAACAATTGATGATGTAGCAACCACACTCTGCCTAACAGGTAAAAACATTAAAATCACAACAGCTATTAATAACCCTCTTAAAGAAAGCTTTTTCAATAATGAGTTACCTTTATTTTTATTTACCTCTTTATAAACCCCTATTTGATGTCTATAAGCATCTAAAATAATTTCTAATAATACCAACTCATTCTTTTGATAAGGCTTATCTTTTGCAAACCAAATCCCCCCATAAAGATTACCATCATCATCCAATAACGGACACCAAAATACATTTCTAGACATATATTTTGACCAGTCAGTAGTTATAACCTTGGGAAAATGATCAATCCCTATCACCTGAGATGACTTGGCTTCTTTTTTTACCGCGAAACTAGCAATTGCCTTTTTCAACCAATGCACAAGAGGTGCTGATTTATCAACTTCCTCCACACCAGAAGCAGAAAAAACATCAACCCCACCACGACTATTAGCAAACCATAAGAAGGCATTTTTATAACCAACAAGCTTATGAGTTTCATTCATTATAATAAAAGCAAGCTCAGATAAATTACGACTAGATCTTACCATTTTCTCTAGCTGTAAAATAGTCGCAAAATCCACTACTCTTTTATCTTGCTCACCCATAAAAAACTATTCCTTATCTACAATACTAAAACTAGCAACACCACTCATTCCAGCCATCAAATCACCATAAGCCTTATCAAGCAACCCATAGATTTTAATTGTCTGGCTAACCGCATCAATCTTAGCACCAATCTTACTCACTTTACCGCTATAAGACTTACCAGTCTCATCAACTTTGATTGTAAATTTAACACCTTTTTTCATCCAAGAAAGCCAAGCCGAAGGTATCATCATATTAATCTCTAAAGGACCATTATCAATAATTTCCATCAACTCCACACCAGAATTTACACTTTGATGAGGCTGAACCTTAACATCAACTATCTTACCATTAAAAGGAGCTTTAATCTCACACATCTTAATCATCGACCAATTAACAGAAACCTCTGCTTTTGCCATTTTCAACTCTTCTTTAGCAATCGACAATTCCAAAGCAGAACCAGCATTATATTCAGCTAATTTTTTTTGATTTTCTAATTTTTTCCCAGCTCTCGATTTCTCTGCCAATGCTTTTTGATATTTTGCTTTTTGTACCGAACAATCAAAATTGACCAATAATTGATCCTTTTTAAAGCTATCACCTTCTCGATATTTTATACCTTTAATCTTGCCACCAATTTGCGATGATAAAATAGTTTGCTTTTGAGATTTTAATAAAGCTCTTGCTTCAAAATCCATTGCA
>DHQH01000110.1:26093-28344 GCA_002410125.1 Alphaproteobacteria bacterium UBA5343 | reverse complement strand
AGTACTTGTTACAAATAAACAAATACTCAATATAATTATAAGTTTTTTCATTTAATTATTTTACCTATTATCTAACGATACAATCTTGAGACTTCGATTTCAATTCATCACAAATATAAGCCAAGCTAGATTTATCACCACTGACAATCAATCTATATAAATCCTTACCATTCACTCTAGCTTTTCTATATTCAGGCTCATAAGCTGATAATCTAGAATTTTTCTTAACAATGCTATCCCAATCTTCATGAGCAACCTTCAAACTAATATAAGCTCCAAGCTGCATATAAGAAGGACCAGCTCTCTTTACTGATTTACTAGAAATTTCTTGGTAATTATCTAAGATTTTCTTATAACTTTTAGTCTCAATATAATCTTTTTCCATTTCTTCATATTTAGACTGTTTATATTTATCTTCAAAATCTTTTAAGCTTTTACCCATATCTTCACTATCTGTATAACTACTACCAACTGCATTAGGGATATGACCATAACCATATTTTTCTTTCTCAATATCATATCTTTTTCTAATTCTAGCTTTTCTTCGCTCAGATAACTCTCTAGCTTTTTGCTTTTTAATCATCTCTTCTTTATTAAGCTTAGTTGGCTCATTATCATCCTCTTTATCAATCTCGTTCACAACATCATCAAGCCAATCACCAACTGCCCATTTAGAGATTTCAGGATTAATATCAGACTGTGAAGGCACATTATCTTTTACTTCAGCAACTTCAAAGTCAGAATAAAAACCATTGCTATATCTGCCTTTTCTCTTGCCTTCTTCAATAATTTCCCTTTGCCATTCACCACTATCCCATCTTCTAAGTTTATCTTCTAATGCATCAGCAATAGCTGTAACATGAGAAGTCGTCATAACTTGCGGAATAGGATCTAAACCAAGTGAAAGATAAAGAGAACTTTCTGCTTCTTGCCACTCTGCATAAGAATAATCTTTTCTAAGTTTGGAAAATAACAAATCAGCCTGCCTTTGAATTGTTTTTAACTTGCTAGAACCTGTCATTTTTTCATTAACAACAGCATGTCGATAAAGTCTTTCATTAACTTCATCTAAAGACATCGCAATATCATACTCTTCTCTAGATTGCTTAACTCTTTGATATCCCACATGCACTTGAGTTAAAACCGCAACATTTAAAGCTAATCGTTTATAATGCTCAATTTCTTGCTTGGTCTTAGCCACATCAATTGACTTATTACCAGTTATCAAATTAAGCAAGTTGAATGTAACTCTAAGCCCAGATTCTGCCCAAGTTTTGTTATATAAAAACTCATTGCTATCATGATTTAAACTTGATGTAAGCTCAACACCAGGAAGAAGTCTTAACATTTCTTTTCTAACTTCTTCAACACTGATTCGATATTTATAATCCTCAGCTCTAAGTTCTGGTCTATTCATTAATGCTTGATGCTCTAATTGTCTAATTGGCAGATCAAAATCAGACCCTGTATAATCATTTTTACCTCTATCATCAAGTTTAAACTCAATAGCAGGATCAACATTCATCAAAGCAGCCAGTTCAAATTTAGAGAAAGATACTTCACGTCTAAGAGCTAATAATTGTCTCATAGTAGAAAGAAGTGTTTTTTGATAATCAAGAGCTTCAACAGGTGGTTTTAGCTTTCTTCTCTCAATCATACGAGAATCATCTAATGCAGATTGAACATCTTCAATTAAATAATCCAAATCTTTTTTAAGTTTTTGAGCCCCAACCGCTCTCCAGAAAGCAGATTTAACATCATGCACAATATTTTGAATTGCTTTCCTTCTTGTTTCTTTGGCAATATATTTTCTATCTCTCATTTGTTTTGCTGTAGAATAGCTAACACCAAAATCAAGCACATTCCAAGCAACTGACAAATCAGTAGTCATTCTTTGATTTTCCAGTGATGTAGACGGCTCTAAAGATTCATTTCCTGTAAGCAAAGATTTACTTGAACTACCACTATCTTTACTTCTACTAGAAAAACCACCAGAAGCAGCAATAGAAGGCAACATTTCATAATCAGATAAATCAGCAAAACCTTGAGCCAACATCTCTTCCATAAGTTTTACCCTATGATCAAGATTATATTTAATAGCTCTAGCCATTGCTTCATAGACAGTAAGAGCACCCATAATAGGCTCTTGCCTAGAGAAAATCTCATCTAAGTCTTTATTTACTCTACCAGCTCTCTGCCTATCAGAAAAAGGTAAATGATTCACAGAACAAGCTGCCATAAAACCGACAAT
>DHQH01000110.1:0-25884 GCA_002410125.1 Alphaproteobacteria bacterium UBA5343 | reverse complement strand
GCCATAAAACCGACAATAGCAAACATAGCTATGACTTTATGAGCAATCTTGTAAAAACTAGCCTTTACTGGGCTGTTGATATTTCTAAACATTCTCAATTCTAATCACCAAATTTATTTATAGTACTATACCATAGAGATTATAATAGAAATTACTAAGAAATTACTAATTAAAAATTTGTTATCAACAAGGCAAGCCTAAAAATATTTTCTGCAACATTTATTAACAATATTTTATATGATTTTTTAGTTAAAAAATGTTAGTTTTCTAGCATAAACAACTATAGTGTAAGAATATTTTAAGGAAAAATTATGACAAACAAGATAAAAACAGCAGTAATCGGCACAGGTTCTATGGGAACTTTCCATGCCAAGACTTATGCAGCGGACAATAATTGTGAATTAGTTGGTATTTATGATATCAACCAAGAAGCCGCACAAAAAATAGCCGATATGTTCGGATGTAAAGCATTTACTAGCCTAGAAGAAGCCGCAAATAAAGTTGAAGCTGTAAGTATTGCTACTCCATCAGCAACTCATGCTAAAGTTGGTGAATTTTTCTTAAACAAAGGCATTCATTGTCTAATTGAAAAACCATTAGCAACTACTGAGACTGAATGTAAAAACCTAATCAATGCTGCTGAAAAATCAGGTGCAACACTTCTTGTTGGACATATTGAAAGATTTAACCCAGCCGTTGCTCAACTTAGCAAATTATTAGCTGATAATTCAAAAATCAGAGCTCTAGAAGCTAGAAGAATGAGTCATGTATCTGGCAGAATCATTGATGTTGATATTGCTATGGACTTAATGATTCACGATATTGAAGTAATCCAATCTCTTGTAAAGTCAAATGTTTCAAAAGTAACAGCAACATCTGTTAAAACTCCAGACCAAAAAGAAGGTAAAGACTTCATCTCAGCAAGTGTCGAATTTGAAAATGGTGTTACAGCTTCAATGACAGCAAGTAGAGTTACCCAAGCACGAGTTAGAACTCTAAATGTGACAACAGATACTAACTATATTGAAATGGATTTCATCGGTCAAAGCATTAATGTTCATACTCAAGGTAGAAACCCGTTAATAAATAAAGAAGACACACCAGAATGGATGAACTACGGACTTAAAGGCTCTATGGAACAATTATATATTCCATCATCTCAACCTTTAACTTCAGAAATTGCCCATTTTGTAAACTGTATCAAAGGCAATGAAACACCTAAAATTTCAGGTGAAAACGCTCTGAATGCTCTAAAAGTTATTTGGGAAGTTCAAAACCAATTAGGTCTATCAGCTTCTGCCAAAGTAAAACAATTAGCTGAAGCAGCAGAATGAAAATAAACAGTTTGCAACTGTCCTAAACAAAAAAACGGAGCCACAAGGCTCCGTTTTTTATTGAGATTACAATATTATCTATTTCTTCTAAGCTTCAACTGCTTATCAAGTGGTAAATAATATTTACCTAAAACATGACCTGACATAATATCTCTAGATTCGCTTCTATTATATTCTCTAAAGTTAAGATGATTTAGAATATAATTAGTTCTTACATAATATTTATTATTTCCTGATTCTGGTCTAACAGTATATTTCTTACCATATCCAACACAATCTGTGATTTCTAAAACAACTTCCTTAGATTTTGTTAGATAAACCAAAAATTCATAAGTACCATATTCACCAATCACCCTATCTTTATCTTTAGCATCAGTTAACATATGGGTGGTATTCATACCTTCAATAACATCATCTCTATATACATAAATCGCTTTTAAACTTCTATCTCTTTTAAGCAACTTATCAACCTGCGCATCAACTTCTTGAAACGACATATGGTTATGATTTGTCAAATCCTTAAAACCATATTCTGTCCCCTTAACAACTGTACAAGCACTAAGAGCATATACCAAAGCTATAACCAATAATTTCTTCATAAAAAAACCTCCAAATAATCTAAATTAACACAAAATACTTTATTGATTTCAAAATTAAAATCAATCTTTTATTATGATTTGCACACCTAACTAAATCTTAAGAGTTTTACACCAATAGAGGCAGAACAAAGACTGATAGATTTTGGGTAATTAACTATGCAAAAAAAATCAAAACTATGTCTTATGGATTTTGTGCCAATAGAAGCAAACTTCATTTTCAAATATAGTTTCGCATATAGATAATACGTGAACGCTTTATTTTAAAATTAATTTGCGATTAGTGGTGCAAAAGACTAAGATTGCTGAACACAGTATCCCATCAAGTGATGAAATTCCTGTCACCTCAAACAACTCCAACCCATGATTACTAGCCGGAGTAGTCATAATCCCAAATAACACACCAACAACCCAAGCAATGATACTTCTTTTTCTCCAATTTTTAACACTAGATAATTTCTCAAACTCATAATTTTTCTTATTCATAAAATAATCTACAATAATAACTCCACCAATTGGAGAAATAACTAAACCTAAAAAGATCAACCATGGAATGAAATAATTAAGTATTCCCATCGCTGCCACAATAGTACCAATAGCCCCTGCAATTGCTGCCAATACTGATTTAGAAGTTTTAGTAAAGATTACTGATAACCCAAGTGATGAAGAATATAAATTAGAATCATTAGTTGTCCAAGAGGCAACAATTAAAACAATTAATGCTGGCACACCAAGACCTAACAATAAAAACATTTTTATCACATCAGATTCATTCACAAAGATTGCAACCACTCCAACAATTGCTAGAAGCAAAGGATAAAAAATAGAAAAACCACAAAAAGTAGCTAAACATGATGTCTTATTGGTCTTAGCATATCTCATAATATCAGGCATAATTACTGCCCCAACGATAAACCCTCCAGCAACTAATGCAGCAATATCTAAAACTGACATTACATCCTCTGCTCTATATTCTAATAATGAGGATAAATGCCCTCCATTTATAACAGAAATAAAAGGAATTAATATTAAGATTATAAGCAATGGAACAGCAACCAAGCTAAGTTTTTCCAAAGCCTTAAAACCAATAATCGCCGTACTACTCATCAATACCCCACCAAAGACAATATATCCCAAATGAGGCAAATGAATGTCAAATAATTGAATCATAAGATTATTAAGACTATCAGCAAAAAATTCTGTTTGAACTCCAAACCATCCAAAAAGAGTAATTACTAATATTAATGATACTAATTTTGAACCATTTTTACCAAAGGTAAAACTACTAATCATCGCAGTTGAAAGCCCAGTATCTGAACCAATATAAGCAGTAGAAACACCGATTAAACTAAGAAGAAGACCACCTAATATTGAACCATATAAAACATTTTCAATACTAGAATTAACCCCTAATTGAGTACCAAGAATAAGAGATGATATACAAACCGTAAAAGCAATAAAAACTGCAATTAAGGAGATAAAACCTCTACCATCTTTTTTATTAACTGGTTCTCTTGAATAATCAGATGTTATAACCTCATTCATATCTAAACTCCCAGATTAAGATATTTTCTTACGCTCTTCTTTAGCGATAAACTCTTCTTGATTAAATCTTCTACCACCATTTCTTTTCAGGAGTTTTTCTTTATTTCTTTCCATAATCTCTATTGGAGAAATGCCAAGAGCCATAGATGCTTGCATAAGATACCAATACATATCACCAAGCTCTAAAATCATTTTTGTTTTTTTATCTTCATCCCAGGCCACACCATGAAATTTCACTTTCTTCCAAATATCATTAATCTCACCAGCTTCACCAGCAATCCCGGACATTGCCATATCCATTCTTGCAATCTGTCCATTAAACTGCTGTGAAAGCTCTGCTCTTCTCTTGGTTTGTTCATCATCATTTTTTGATACTTCAGAGGTAAAATCATTTACCATATCCATATATTCATCAAAATAATTATCTGTCATCTTTTTTCCTTTTTTATTTATACTCTATCTTCCATAGCTTTTATTATAGACTAGATATAATAAGAATTAAGAAAATCAAAAGTTCTAGCGTAGCAATTCATACGTAAATTTTTTATTATTCGCAAATTCTGTATTAGATCTCTCTAGAATCAAATCTATGATGCTTTTTTCTCAGATATAGTCTGCACCCCTCTCTTAGCATCCATCTTATTAGCACTCAAATCAGCATAAAGTGGAAGGTTGGGAATATCTTTATTAAGCAACTTAACCATACTATGGGCAATTGGTCTTAACGATGGATGTACTGTCTTACCACTTCTAAGCTCAGATACATATACCATTTGTGGTAAACCATATGAAAGATGACATAAGCAATTACAGCCCATTGGTAAATAATACTGATCAGCTACTTCATTTGTTTCAATGCCTTTTGTTGAAATATTAGCAACCTTATCAAACTGACTTTGAATATCATTTAATAATTCTTGATAATCTTCTTTTGATAAATATTTTTCAAACTCACCAAGATACCATTTATTAAGTCCATATTTAGCTGTAACTAATGGGATTTGACACACACCATGTCTATGTCTTTGAATATCTCTAAACGAACCAAAATCTAACATAAACATTAAGTTATAATTACCATAACTATCAAGATGAATAGGCAGTCCTGCACCTTTTGGTCTTTCTGATAAAAACTCACCCTCATTTTTATTTAGAGATTCTAAATCAATAGCCTCTGTTCTAGCTAAAACATCAGCGCTATTATTAAGCCCCTCTATTTCTTCCTCAGAGATATTAAATCTATCAATTAAATCTTCATCTTTTATGTAATGACATTCTTTTGAATATTTCTTATAGAAATCATCTCTTGGTTGATAATATTCATCAGCTTGATCCATTTCACGACCATTAAAGCTAGATGGATATTTATTATAAACTTCTTTGAATATGTTTTTAGCCATATCTCTAATTTCTTCTGATGGATGGTTTTTAAGTCTCATCAAATTATCTCTTGCTTGACGAAGGTTTGTTGACCAACTAAGAAGAGTTGTAGTTCCACAAGGCAGAAGAGATCTAGAAATATCAAAGCATTTAGCTTTTATAGTATTTTCCCAGATTTTTTCAGATTTATATTCATCAGCATTAAATGGATAAACTTTTTTCACACTTTCAATTAATTTATTAAGAGTTCTAAAATAGATTTTAATCCAGTCTTTTTGAATACTATCTGTATATTCTGATTTATACGGGTCTATTACTTCTTGTTCTGAGAAGTCAAGATATCTAGTTGATGCTTCTTGTCCATTATATAAAGAGTTATTTTGAACAGCTTTTGCTGCTAATTGTGAGACTTGTTCAATAAATAATGTAAAAGTTCCACAATCACCAATTGATGCATGACCATAACCAATATAGAATTTTTCCATAAATTTACCACGATCTGCCCCTTTAACTTTATCAATATGTTTTACAACACTTGCAGGACTACGAGAATAAAGAGCTTGTAGCATTGCTACATCTTCAGGGTGTAAGTCATCATAAACAAAAATATCCATTTTTCTTCCTCTATAAATTTATTTTAAACCAAGCTTTTAAACAAATTTATACGGATTCTATTTGTGATGAAACTATTTTTAGCTATTTTTCCCTATTTAAATTAATCTCTTAGCTATTCCTAGTTAATTAAATGTTGCAAAACGGCTAAAAATCACTATTATATGAAGTGTCAGACAACTGACTATGACACTAAACGCTATAATTATTAGATATTCTGGACCCGAGGGCGGTACTCGGCACCTCCACCACCAAACTGATTTGGATTTTATCATTTATCTTAGAATAAAGATAATTGAATTATATGAGTCAGATAATAATAATTTAGAAAATCAAAAACTTGAGCTTAGCAATTCCTAAGTGTTTTTTTTATTATTTGCTAATTCTGTATTAGATGACAATAGAATCAATTATATTATGGGGGTGAAATAGGTTCGACAGGATTTTGAACATTATATTTGCTTGTGTTCGGTGAGATACCACCGTTATCGGTTCAAACTTTAATAAGTGCAAACGATAATAATGCACCAGTTGCTGTAGCTGCTTAATAGTAGTGTGCGACGCTTAAATTCCTTTTCCATTTTGTGCGGATTAGGTGGGGTTTGGGGTTTTCCTATCAACAGAAAACCCTATTACAAACAATAATAAACCTAAGGTGTTTTTTAGATGACAGAAAATTATATTGATGAAATTAATTATGACAAATTGGTTGAAAAGTCACTTAAGAATGTGATGATTGATGCTCTTAAGATGGTTGCTAAAGATGGTTTACCTGGGGAACATCATTTTTACATTACTTTTAACACTAGATGTAACGGAGTTAATATTTCTGATAAATTATTGGAGCAATATCCTGAAGAAATGACTATTGTTATTCAACATCAATATAGCAATCTTAGAGTTGAAGATGATAAGTTTTCGATTGATTTAGCCTTTAACGGTCTTAATCAGACATTGGTTGTACCTTATTCTTCTGTTGTGTATTTTGCAGATCCTCATGTAAAATTCGGTCTTAAATTTGAGTTAGATGATAATAATAATGAATCTCTTAGCGAACTTGATTTAGAAGATGATTTTTCTGACAATGATGATATTGCATATCAGCAAGCTTCTTCAGGAGACAATATAGTTGCTCTTGATGCATTTAGGAAGAAATAATGAGGAAGAGATCAACTGTAATTGCTGGTAAGCATGAAACAAGCATCTCAATTGAAGATGAATTCTGGCTAGAACTAAAATCTATTGCCAAATCTCAAAAAATATCTATCAATCAATTAATCACAAATATTGATGAAACTAACACAGGCAACTTATCTAGTGCCATTAGGGTTTATGTCCTAAAAAACCTCCAAAAAAATAATTAAGTTGAATTATCTCTAGTAAAATAAATCTATTTTCTAAACAAATACAAACCATTTTAATTGAATTATTTGAGTCAAATAATAAGAATTGCTAAGTAAATAAACAAATAAATTTGTTTATTTGTCTGCAAAATCATTGTAACATCTTATTAAGCAAGGGCAGTGATAACAACCGAAGCTAAATTAGATACCTATAGAAATTTTGCGATTGATTTTACATAAGAATAAATGACTTAAGCACAATATTCGTAAATTCTGTATTAGGTGACCATAGAATCAATTAAAATTATCTGGTGATCGTTCCTGATACCTTATTATTACTACCTTCCTTACTTATCTCATCTTCAATTGGCTTTAATATAGATGATCTAATGTTATCACCTATTTGAGGTAATTTTTCTAAGGTTTTCTTTTTCCCTATAATTTCATCATATGATTTTTTAATTATCATTTTGCCTTTACTAGTTTTAATCATCCCAACATTATCGCTTACTATTCTTTCTTTTGTGGCTTTATCTTTTCGTTTTTCATAAATTGTTTGTTCTGTTTCTAATAATGGGTTCCAAATTTCTTGAATTTTAGCAAAATTAACAGATATTTTTTCTAACTCTGCCTCCATTAATTTTGAAGTATCACCACTTTCTACAATCACTTTATCGAGCTCTACTATATTAGTTGATGTTTTTAATACATCATAAAAACCTGCAACTTTATCTTTTGTCTTCTCGAACACAAATGATGATGTATTAATTGCAGAATTTGGATCAAATATTTTAGCATCTATATCAATATTAGATTCACATTCCTTAAACTTAGCTTTTGTATCTGTAATATATGTACTAACATTTTTCATAACATCACTAAATTTAATATTATTAAGTTCAATTACTGTCATAACTTTTCTAATTCTGGACTTTTTACTATCTATAATTATGTCGTCTTTTTCACTTAACACTAATTTTGATTGTTTCTCCATTTCTGTAATTCTATCTTTTATCTTATCTATATCAGCAGATGTAAATTCTTCCTTTTTAAACATCACAATGATAAAACGATAATCTTCATCTATTTTAGCATTAATTTTATCAATAATATTCTTCTTTTCTATAACAACTTTATCATCTGTTTTTGACACTTCAATTGTTATTTCCTGCATCACATTATCAACCAGTCCTTTAACTTTTTTCAGCCTTTCTTTTTGCCTTAATATAGAAGATCTAATAAGTTCCAATTGCGCCTTCTCTTCAGCAATTTTTTCAGCTTTTTCCTTTTCTATTTTTTCTTTTAAAGACTTCTCTAGTCCTGTAATATCAACAGACATTTCTGGAGCATGCATATCCCCTTTAAGAGATAGTTTATAAGATGGCATATCTTTTACTTTTATATCAAATTCTGATTCCATATTCCAATCAGCAATTGACATCACATTTTTTACTCCAATCTCTAAATCTTGACCCTCAATTTTAGCATCAACTAACCTAATATTTCCTCTATTCATCACCAACTGACCGGAATTTTTAGTAAACTTAAAATCTCCTTCTGTTAGCTTATCTGTCATAAAGTTTTTATAGCTATCAACATTTTCTCTTTCTTTATAATCCATTATGATACTAGCCAAATCAAAACCTTTAAAATAACCATCAGTTAGCTCATAATTAAATGTTGAATTTAAATTGTGATAAAAATCATTAACAGATCTACCGTTGGTATCAAAATTACCTTCCATATATAACTCGCATTCCATCACATCATATAAAGGTGCATCAAATAAACTATTACCAATTTTTGCATTATTTACTACAAAATCTCCCTTTAAAGATGGCTCTCCTGCAGCACTAAGAGTTAGATTAGTCTTAAGGGTTCCCTCTTTATAATTTCCTACAAAATCATTAATTGTTAAAACATTATCTTTTAATTTTGAAACAAAACTAGTATTACCTATCAAGTGTTTACCAACATATAATTTGCCTACTTTTACTTCAGCATCAAAATTAAGTTGTGATAATATAGATAAATCAAAATGATCTACTGACCATTTAGGTTTTTTCTTAACATACAAATCTTTAGCTGTTACTTCTTGATTTACTAATACTAAATGAGATTCATTAATATGTTGTGCATATGATTTTATAAAGTCTAAAAATGCTCTAGCATCTTCTTTCTTTATCTTATATTTTTTCTTCTCTAAAAATTTATTGATATTAAATTCATTACTATCAAATTTTGTAATCACCATAGTTTTAGGTGTATTTTTATCTACCTGAACACTACCATTGAAATTGCTAAGTCCGATACTCATCCTCATATCAGATAAATTATAAGCATGCACACTACCATTAATCTTAGATAATAACTTAAACACCCCAAGTTTACCGGCATTAGGTTCATAATCAAAACCAAGCATATTAACAAAATTACTAAATTCAGAATGCCTCATTTCAACATCCATATCAAAATATTTCTGATTTATTTTAGTAGTAATATCACCTTTATTTTTAATATAAAACTCTCCAATATTAGCAATATTAGTAACACTCATATTATTAAGATCACCATCTAAAATCCCTCTTAATTTAACATTTTTAAGATACTCATCCTTAAAAATTGGCACTTGCCATTCTAACCTATTTAGAAATGTTTTCGGATCATTTGAATTAACATCATAAGTAAGACTTCTAAATTTAGGCTCTCCTCCAAAACCATCAACAGTACCACTGACCTTCATCGATACACCTGCTGCATTACCAATATCAAGAGATTTAACCTCCAATTCTCCCGCCTTTAGACTAGCATCAAATTTTACATTTTCATTTGGTAGATTTTCATAAACTATCAAACCAATCTTGGTTTTTAAATTAACATCAAAATCTTTTAATAATGATAGTTTATTAAATTTTAATCTAATCCTGTCAGATAATTTTAATTTCGATAACTCATCACTAATATCAGGCAAATAAGAATCAAGATTTATATTATCCATTGAAAAACCTAGACCAATACTATTTCTATTTCCTAAACTAAAGTTACCTCCACCTTTAATTAAGGTCTTATCAAAAGCAAGCTCAACATCAGAAATTGAAAAATCTTTTAAAGTACCAAGATAACTACCTTTTAGAGAACTAGTTCTAAATATTGTATTATTATATTCAGGCTCTTGATATCCTAACCACTTTATTACATTTCTAAAATTACTAGAACTAACATTATAATTAGCATTAAAAAATGGCAGTCCTTCTTTAGATGTAATATCTCCTCTAACATCTAAAACAGTATTACCTGGCATATAGGCCTTTAACTCATTAATAACAAACTTACCATCTTTCATATCAAAACTAAAGCTAATATCTCTCACATCACTACCATTGTAAGATGCTTTACTAGCATCAATATCAGCCAAAAAGACAATTTCATCAGTTATAGAAAATTCATCCTTGCCAGTTTCATACAAATTATTAAAATGCCTAAAACTAGATATTAATGGCTGTGGATCAATATTAGTAAAGTTAATCTTAGCCTCTATATTAGTTTTACCATTTTGATCCCCATCATTATTACCAATAATATGTTTCAAATCGACAAAAGCATTACCAGCTGCCTCACTAGTACCATATCTAAACACCAAATTACTAAACTCAACCTCATTAATATTTGCTGTCACAGCCGAATTAACAAAAATAGGATGATCAACATTTGGAGCTAAATATTTCTGCTCAACAAATTTACTTAAAAACTTTTCTAATTTTTTTACTTCAATATTCAGATTACCATTTACAACTTTACCTTCTTCAGCATAGACAACAGAACCTGAAAAATTAATAAATGATTCTGTATCAGGATGGGTCAAAACAAGATTAAGTTCACAAGGGTCTAACGTACCAAGTTTTCCAATTGAAAAAGCAAATCCTACAGGTTCTTTTTCTTTAACAAAACTACCCTCAATCCTATAAGGACCAAGCAAACTATCTGCAATTATCTCAGCATTAAATCTATTTCCAACTCGCTCAACATCAGTTGCAATATCTCTATATCTAAGCTCACCATTTTCAATTGTTACACTATTAAAAGAAAGTCGATTTTTATTAAGTTGTTCTCTTTTTTCTGCATCAAATGGAATAGCAGTATTTAATTTACCATTTTCCATCATCTCTACAAAAAACTTAGGTTTTACTAACGACACCCTTTTTACATCAATATCGCCACTAATCAAAGATAAAAGTCCAACATTAACCACCACATTTTCAACTTCAATCATATTGGTATTTTTACCACCATCAACATTTAAAACTTTTACATTATTAGCTGTAATAGAAGGTTCTGGGAAAATCTTAATATCCAAATTTCCATCCACCAACATTTCCTTACCAGTAACCTCTGTGAATTTGCTGACAATCGCATCCTTATGCTCATTCCAGTCAATAATAGATGGTAATGACAAAATAACCCCAATTACGACAACTAGAAGTAAAGACAATATGATTAGAAATTTTTTCAACTATACTCTCCAAATCAAAAACAATAAAAATATGAGACTCATCTATCATCACAATAGAACAAAAACCTTAATAAAGCTTTTAAAAAACAGTATTTTTTTAATAAAAATTAAATTATAATATATTATCATCTCAACATAACAAAATATAATAAACAGGTTTTAATCTTATGACAAATTCTAAACAACAATTATTCAACCTCGCCAAACTTGTAAGAGATAACTCATATTCTCCATACTCAAAATTTAAAGTTGGAGCTGCTATTCTAAGCTCAAACAATAACTTATATTCAGGATGTAATGTAGAAAATGCTAGTTATTCCGTATGCACTTGTGCCGAAGAAAATGCTATATCAACTATGATTGCAAATAGTGATACATTAATTAAAGAACTTTTGGTCATGACTGATACTTCAACTGGTTCTGCCCCATGTGGTGCTTGCAGACAGAGAATTTTAGAATTTGCAGATAACAATACTATAATCCATATCGCCAATACAAAAGAAATAACTAAGACCATAAAAATAAAAGATTTACTTCCCCACAGCTTTAGTAAGGATGACCTAAAATGATAGAAAGAATTGTAAAATCTCTAAAAGAACAATTAGGAAAAAGAACACCTAAAATTGCTATAATACTCGGATCAGGATTAGGGGGTGTTGCCGATTCTATCCAAGACAAAGTTATCATCCCTTATCACAAAATCAAAGACTTCCCTGTATCAACCGTTCAAGGACATTCTGGACAATTTGTCTGTGGTAAAATTCACGAAACAGAAGTTTTATGTATGCAAGGGCGTTTCCATTTATATGAAGGTTATTCTGCTAAAACCATCAGTCATATAATCAGAAGCTTCAAAACCATCGGTATCCAAACCATATTCATAACCAATGCTGCTGGTTCACTTCACAAAAGGATGAAGCCAGGGTCTTTAATGCTTATTAACGATCATATCAATTTTAGTGGTCTTAATCCTCTAATTGGTCCTAATGATGAAGAATTTGGCCCTAGATTCCCAGATATGACTAATGCTTATAATGAAGACTTACAAGAGATAATGTTTGAAAATGCCAAAGCCTTAGGATTTAAATTATATAAAGGTTCTTATTTTTTCTGTATTGGCCCTAACTTTGAAACTGCAGCCGAAATTAAATCTATTAAAAGATTAGGAGCTTCTGCTGTTGGTATGTCAACCGTACCAGAAGTAATAGCAGCCGCTCACTGTGGCATGAAGATTGTTGCTGTTTCTGCAATTACCAATCTTGCAACAGGACTATCAAAAACCAAACAATCTCATGAAGAAACAATAAGAAATGGAAAATTAGCTGCCCAGAATCTAACAAATTTAATTATAAATTCTATCAAGGATCTATAAAAATGGATAATAAAATTGCTGCCAAAATTATATTACCTTTAATCGATTTAACATCACTAAAAGGTAATGAAAAATCTGACGATATAATCAACCTATGCCGACAAGCACAAACCGAATTTGGCAATGTCGCAGCCATTTGTGTATACCCAAATAAAGTCTCTCTTGCTAGAACAGAGTTAAAAGATTCAAAAATTAAACTTGCAACCGTTGTGAATTTTCCAAAAGGTGAAGATGATATAGAGACAATTACTCACCAAATAACCAAATCAATTGAACAAGGTGCAGATGAAATTGACATTGTGTTCCCATACAAAAAATTCTTAAATGGAAATATAGAAGCTGCTTATAATACCATAAAAACAGCTAAAAAAACCTGTGGTAAAAAAACAACCTTAAAAGTAATTTTAGAAACAGGTGAAATTAGAAGAGCAATGTATATTTCAGAAGCTGCTAGATTATCTATCCAAGCGGGTGCTGATTTTATAAAAACCTCAACAGGAAAAACCAAAATATCAGCCACACCAGATGCTGCAAATTGTATAATAGAAACTATAAGAGCTATGAAAGATAATACTGGATTTAAAGCCAGTGGCGGAATAAGTACTGTATCTGATGCAAAAGATTATTTAATCTTAGCTGATAAAATTATGGGGTCATCTTGGATAACCCCTAGAACATTTAGATTCGGTGCAAGTTCTCTCTTAGATGATGTGTTAAATGAATTAAAAGGATAATTTAAAATGTTACCTCAAGAAATAATAAGAAAAAAGCGAGATAAACAAGAGCTAACAAAAAAAGAAATTGAATTTTTTATCAAAGGCATTACCAAAGGCATAATTTCCGATGCACAAATCGGTGCCTTAACAATGGCAATATTCTTAAATGGCTTTGACAAACAAGAAATAATTGAACTAACAAAACAAATGACTAGATCTGGTAAAATACTAAAATGGAGTGCTGATAAACCAATAATCGACAAACACTCAACAGGCGGTGTTGGAGATAAAGTAAGCCTTATGCTTGCCCCAATCTTAGCAGCTTGTGGTGCATTTGTCCCAATGATTTCAGGAAGAGGTCTTGGACATACCGGTGGAACTTTAGATAAATTTGACTCTATTAAAGGGTACAACACCAACCCAACCAACCAAAAATTTAGAGATACCGTAAATAAAATTGGTTGTGCTATTATTGGGCAAACTTCAGATCTTGCCCCTGCAGATAAAAAAATTTATTCTATCCGCGACGTTTGTGCTACCGTTGAATCAATTCCTCTAATTACGGCCTCCATTCTATCTAAAAAAATCTCTGCTGGATTAAACTCCCTAATAATGGATTTAAAAGTTGGCAATGGTGCTTTTATGGATAATATCAAAGATGCCAGAGAATTAGCCAAATCAATTGTAGATGTTGCCAATGGCGCAGGACTTAACACCAGAGCGATCATCACAGATATGAACCAAGTTTTAGGGAAAACCGTTGGTAATGCTATTGAGGTAAGAGAAGCTGTTAAATACCTTAAAAACGAGAACAAAGATGAAAGATTACATAAAGTAACTATTGAGCTCTGTTCAGAAGTTTTAATCATGCAAAATTTAGCCAAAGATAAAAACGAGGCAAAAACAATGATTGAAAAATCTTTATCATCAGGACAAGCTCTGGAAAAATTTGCAAGAATGGTAAAATCTCTAGGTGGAGCTAGCAACTTTACTGATGATATGGATAAATATCTATCAAAAGCCCAAATTATAAAACCTATATTCACAAAAAATCACGGTTATGTTGAATCAATGAATACCAGAAATATCGGACTCTCACTTATTTCATTAAAAGGTGGTAGAACTCACCCCGACCAAAAACTAGATTACTCAACTGGATTTTGTAACTTCTGCCAAATTGGTGATTTTGTTGATAATGAAAACCCTCTTTGCTTTATTCATGCCAATAATGAAGATGATTTTGAGTATGTCACCAAACAAATTCAAAAAAATATTATTACATCAAATAATAAACCAACACAAAATAAAACTATATATGAGGTGATTAAATGAGTAACTCCCAAACTACAAACAGAGTTTTTCTAATCGTATTAGATTCCTTTGGTGTTGGTGGCGCCAAAGATGCAGAAAATTTTGGAGACAAAAATTCAAACACATTATTAAATATTGCTAAAAACTATAAATTAAACACCCCCAACCTTGCAAAACTTGGTTTTGGTTATTCATGTGAAAAATCCTCTGGAAAATATCCAGCAGGTCTTGAAATTTCACCAAGTAAATTAATAGCTAAATATGGTTTTGCCGAAGAAAAAAGTGTAGAAAAAGATACTACTTCTGGACATTGGGAAATTGCGGGCCTACCAGTTATGAATAAATGGGGACATTTCAAACCTGAACATCCATCTTTTCCAAAGAAATTAATTGATAAAATTCTAAAAGAAGCAGAAATTGAAAACATACTAGGAAACAAAGCTGCTTCAGGCACTAAAATCATCGAAGAATTAGGAGAAGAACATATCAAAACAGGATACCCAATTTTCTATACCTCTGCCGATAGTAATATCCAAATCGCTGCCCATGAAAAATATTTTGGACTACAAAAACTATATGATTTATGTGAGATTGCCTACAAACATGTAAAACCATATAACATCGCTCGCATAATTGCCCGTCCTTTCATCGGAAAAAGTTCCAAAGAATTTACTAGAACCAAAAATCGTCATGACTATTCAGTACCTCCATTCGCTGATACTGTTTTAGATAAACAAAAGAACTCAGGTGGTAATGTTATTGGTATTGGTAAAATTCCTGATATTTTTGCAGGCTCTGGTATAACCCATAGAGTAAAAGCTAGTGGATTAGAAGAAATATGGGATAAAACCATTTATCAAACAAAAACTGCCCCAGATAATTCAATAATATTTCCAAACTTTGTAGATTTTGATATGTTATGGGGACACAGACGAGATGTAAAAGGTTATGGTAAAGGCTTAGATTATTTCGATTCTCGTATTCCAGAATTTTTTGATAATCTAAGAGGGAATGACTTAGTAATTTTTACTGCTGATCATGGTTGTGACCCAACTTATAGAGGCACAGATCACACCAGAGAAAATGTCCCTGTTATAATTTACAAAAAAAATATTAAAGCAGGATTTATTGGCCAAAGAGAAACATTTGCAGATATTGCAGCAACTATTGCAAAATATCTAAAATTAGATAAAATGGATACAGGCACGGCAATTGATTTAGATTAAAAACATTGTCATCATCGAACTATTAACGCTTTAGCAATTCAATCAAAGAACTTAAATAGGAGACATTATGGAACCTTTTGGAAAAATATTTTGTTCTATACTTTTTATGAAACTCTGTGGACCATTAGGACTACTATGGGGATTAGTAATAGGACATCTTCTAATCGATAAAACCATAATAGATAGTAAAATCAAATCATTTACTAAAAAAAGCAAAACATTTTTTCAATTAAAAGCTCCAAATAAAGTCGTAAACTGGCTAGATTTAAGAGAAGTTAGATTTTTTGGTAAAATAACAGGTTTTATTTTAGGGTTATTCTGTCTTGGTCTACTTGGATGTTTGCTTGGACTACTCCTAGGACATTTATTATTTGATATTGATAATAACGATAAAATTGAGTTATTCAAAAAGCATTTAAACGACAAAATACATCTTTATTGGGGAAAAATTTTAGGTGGCTTAATTGGTTTTTGGATCTATCCTGTATGGGGTGTTTTCTGGGGAATTATTGCAGGACATTTCTTAGATATGCAAAGACTAGATGGTCTCTTTAATAATCCTTTCAAATTAGGTGCAATTTTTGCAACTAAAACTGACTGGCAAAAACTAAACCCAATAATCGCCGCCTCAAAATCAAAAGAGGCTAAACAAGTTTCTTTTATCCAAACTATGGCAGCCCTTTCTGCCAAAGTATCTAAAGCCGACGGTGTAGTCAGCCCAGAAGAAATTAAGGAATTTAAATCTATCTTTGATATTCCAGAAAATGAATTTAAAAAAGTCTCAACCACTTTTAATGAGGCAAAACAAAGCCCAAAAGATTATGAGCGATATGCCAAACAAATAAAAAGCCTCTTTAGTGACAATATTGATATGTTAGAAGAAGTAGTTGAAACCTTATTCAAAATCGCAATTGCTGATAATAAAATAAGCTCTCAAGAATTCAAAATAATTACTGATATTGCTGAAATTATAAAACTACCAAATTCAAGTTTTGAAGCATTGAAAAGACAATATGCCCCAGAGCAAAATAAATCTAAAAAATCACCTTCATATATTCCAGAAATAGATGAAGCATATCTAAGATTAGGTGTTAAGAAAAACGCATCTGAAAAAGAAATAAACAAAGCTTGGAAGACCCTACTTGCAGAAAATCACCCAGATAAATTAATTGCCCAAAATGCCCCTCAAGAATATATTGATAAAGCAACCAGAAAAGTAGCAAAAATAAATGCAGCTTATGAAACAATTAAAAAGGCACTAGAAAATGAAAATTAAAAACAGACCAATTAATAATTTTAATGAGAGAAAAACTAATATTGATATGTTGGTTTTACACTCTACTGCTTTTGATTTAGAAGGTGCGATTAAAACCTATGAAGATGCTGGTGTAAGTCCTCATTATATCATCGATTTTGATGGAACAATCATTAAATGTGTAGAAGAAGAACATAGGGCCTATCATGCTGGGGTTGCTTATTGGCGAGGAACTGATACTGATCTAAACTCTCACTCAATTGGCATTGAGGTTTTAAATATGGGTCTTGGTAATATGGATAAACATCCCTATCAAGAAGCCCAATATTCATCTCTTATAAATCTATGCCAAGAGATTATCAAAAGACATAATATCGACTTTAGGAATATCGTTGCCCATTCAGATATAGCCCCTCTCAGAAAACCAGATCCAGGTAAAATGTTTGATTGGAAAAAACTAGCAAATAGTGGCATAGGCAGATGGTTTGATATTAATCAAAGTAATAAAACCAATGAAACTGATTATATAAAAATGTTATCAAATATTGGCTATGACACTAGAACTAAAGAAGTAATCGAAGCATCTTACATCGCATTTAAAAGAAGATATATGCCCTATGATATTGCAGATGTTAGTATTGAAGAACAATTAGAAAGTTATAAATTTAAGGATCTTGATATTGCAAAAGATAAAGACTTTATCAAGATACTCTCTTGCCTACAGCTCTAAGATATTCTATATACTGTCTAGTATATATCTCTTTAATATCTTCTTTTCCATCTCTAAACCCAGAATATCTATGATTTTGCTGAATATCTTTTGTCTTACTATAAGCTTGCACAATAGCTATATTTTTCCTATGAGATTTTTCTAAATCCATATCAATAGAAAAATCTTCACTATTATCAATCAATTCATCAATATTCTTAAAATCAAACATATTATCAGCTACATTCATTGCTACAACACCACAAACAGACTGCTTAGAACAAAAATTATTATTATTATGCTTAAATTCGCCTATCTTTTTTTCACCAAAAACACCAATAAAAGCATCCTCAACCAATCGTTTTGATTTAGCAAAATTTTCTGGACATATTTCACCATGCTGATCAAATAAAACTGCAGACATTTTATCATTTTTATCTTTACCAAAAGCCAACATCATATAATGATTATCACCTTCAAATCTAGATGTAATAAGTAGTGGCATAATCACCATATCAGGCTCCATTATGTCCAAAGGTTTTTCAAGAGATGTTTCAAATCTAGTATTTATAAGCTCCATTTTCTTAGGACTCATTACCGATTTAAATTTATTAAATACAGATATCAACTCATCAACATTATTTATATGATTAAGATACACTCGAGCTGGAGATATAATGAACTTTTTACTTTCCGAATTTGCAAGTGCAGAAAAGCAATCAATATTAAATTTTCCATTTACAAAATCATGACTATCAAACCAATCAATATCCCTTTCATTAGCAATATGCTTAGTTATAACAGACATATCAGCCACATCATAACCTTCATCATAAGCCAAACCTTGTAATAAGCTAGAATCTTTTAGATTAATTATCTCTTCTCGATACATTATACAATACTCTATTTTTTGTCTAATTATAGAATAAACATATACATCTCTGTTTTCAAGAAGAATTTTAAAAAATATTGTTAATAATTTAAACAAAGAAAACCGAGAACTAAACAGTTCTCGGTCTGACAGCTATTGCAGGCATCCTCTGATAAGAGGACAAAAAGATTTCTTTTTCAAAAAGCACCAAGAAGTTTTACCTCCTCAATGCTTTTATTTTTATATAGTATAAACTGAACATTCAAAATAATACCCCAACGATAAGTTTGAAAAGAAAGAGCTAAGCCCCCTTATAACATTTAAGTATAAGGAATAACCCGCTCTTTCAAAAATTTTCAACTCTTTTCGATACTGACTTAAAACTTTCTCTAAAAAGTCATGTATCTAATCGGTTGGGTCGCTCAACGAATGCATCAATTCTTCGGATTAAATCCTACCTTTTGGATTTAAGAAGAATTAAGTGCCATTCCTGAGTGAGCGTGCCCAAATAAAAACTTTTTCATATAATTGTTTTTAAGTGGTTCCAAATCTAATTCTGACAAAGGTCAGAAAAACAGAATAAATATAAAGTTGTAGGGTTTAAGGATTTCTAATATAAACATCAATATCTTTTTGTCAATTATTTTTCTAAACTATTGTGTAAAACATAAAAAAACACCAGAATCCTCTAATCCTGATGTCTTTTTTCCTTTAAATATCCTAACTATTTCTTTGATTATATGAGGTGATTTTTAGGCGATTATTGGCGATGTATATATAAAAAGTAACTACATGAGCTAATAATCAACAACAAAATCACCCATAGAATCAAAGAAATTTAAATAGAATGGCTCCTAACCCAACCCATATAACACCTAACACCATCTTCCTTACTCCCCTGCTAATTCTTGAGAAACTATACCTGCTTTTTCTCTGATTTGAGTTTCAATTTCATTTGCTATTTCTTGGTTTTCTTTTAGATAGTTTTTAGAATTTTCTCTACCTTGTCCGATTTTATCACCTTTATATGAGAACCAAGCTCCAGCTTTTTCAACAATACCCGCTTTTACTCCAAGATCTAATAACTCACCTAGTTTTGAGATACCTTCACCATACATGATATCAAATTCAACAATTTTGAAAGGAGGTGCTACTTTGTTTTTCACTACTTTTACTCTTGTTTGGTTACCTGTGATATCTTCTCTATCTTTTACTTGTCCAATTCTTCTAATATCAAGTCTTACTGATGAGTAGAATTTAAGAGCATTACCACCTGTTGTTGTTTCAGGACTTCCAAACATCACCCCAATTTTCATTCTTATTTGATTGATAAAGATAACTAGAGTATTTGCTTTTGAAACAGTTGATGTTAATTTTCTCAAGGCTTGGCTCATAAGTCTTGCTTGTAGTCCCATATGCTGATCCCCCATTTCTCCTTCAAGTTCTGCTCTTGGGGTAAGGGCTGCAACTGAATCTACGATTAACACATCAATAGCTCCAGATCTAACAAGAGTATCTGCAATTTCTAATGCTTGCTCACCTGCATCTGGTTGGGAAATTAAAAGATCATCAACATTAACACCTAATTTTCTTGCATAAATAGGATCTAAAGCATGTTCTGCATCAACAAAAGCACATGTTCCACCTTTTTTCTGAGCTTCTGCAATTACATGAAGAGCAAGAGTTGTTTTACCTGAGCTTTCTGGACCATAAATTTCTACAATTCTACCTCTTGGAAGACCTCCTATACCAAGAGCTATATCAAGCCCTAATGAACCTGTTGAAATTGCATCAACATCAACAGCATTTTCTCTTTGACCAAGTTTCATAATAGAACCTTTACCATAAGATCTTTCAATTTGACCAAGAGCTGCTTCTAATGCTTTTTGTTTATCCATTTTTTTATTTCCTATTCATGTTAATTTCTCATTACAAATAAAATACTCTTAAAATCACAACATTTATAACTGATATTAATTCTTTTACACATCTTATTTGTTCTTGTCATACTCATATATGTACTACATTTGTTCTTATATTGTCAATAATAAAATAGAACAAAATTAGAACTTTTTAATAACCAATTGATTTTATTGGAAACATTTTCAAAAAAAACACAGACAATAGAACAAAAAAACGAAGACTTCATCCTATACATACCTACAAATCATAAATATTTTATATTAAATATATAATTGATTTCGTGCAAAAGACTAAGAAGACTTCAATATATTTTTAACACGATTGGCCAACACATCTAACGAAAACGGTTTAGCCATAAACTCATAATCATCATTTTCTGAAATACCATTTTTTGCAATATCTTCTGAATATCCTGACATTAAGATAATTTTAATATTCGGAATTTTCTCTCTAACGATTCGCGATAACTTAGCCCCATCCATTCCCGGCATGACCATATCTGTAATAAGCAAATCAAACTCTGTATCATTCTCAAGGGCTTCTACAGCATTTTCCCCAGAGTTACATTCTGTTACTTCATAACCTCTATTCTTCAAAGCTCTACAACCAAATGCTCTAACAGCATCTTCATCTTCTACAAATAGGATTTTGACATTTGCTATCTCACCATCCTCCTTATCAGCAGAAATTTTTGGAGCATCCAAAATAAAGTTTAAGCCCATATTATCTATTTTTTCATCTCTTTTCTCTACAGATAGGATGATTTTTTCATCCCTATCCATAATCGGCTTATTTTCTGTCTCTTTAATTTCTTCTTTTACCATCTCAATTTTTTCATCATATCTTGGCAGATGAATTGAAAATGTTGTCCCAACTCCTAACTTACTATCAACTTTAATAAACCCATCTGTTTGACGAACAATACCATATACTGTTGCCAACCCAAGTCCCGTACCAGAACCAACCACATTCGTCTTAGTTGAGAAGAACGGTTCAAAAATACGAGAAAGATTCTCTTCACTAATTCCACAACCACTATCCCTAACATCAATCACTACAAACTCACCAGCTGGCACCGTATCACTACCAAATACTGTCGGTTCATCAATTTTTGCAACACTAGTGGTAATAGTTACTTCACCACTTTCATCATTTTCTAAAATAGCATCTCTTGCATTAACCACTAGATTCATAATCACTTGCGAGAACTGAACTGGGTCTACTTTTACAAAACCAAGATTATTCCCATGAATATATTTCAGTTTAATCTTTTCACTAATCACCCTATTTAACATATGATTAAGCTCTGCAAAATTTTCCGTTACATCAATCATCTCAGGTCTTAATGGTTGCTGACGAGAAAAAGCCAATAATTGTTTCACAAGACCTGCTGCTCTATTAGCATTAGTCTTAATCTGCATAATATCCGCAAAAGAAGGGTCCCCTGTAGAATGTCTTTGTAGCAACAAATCAGAAAAACCAATCATCGCTGTTAAAAGATTATTAAAATCATGAGCAACACCGCCTGCTAACTGTCCCATAGCTTGCATTTTTTGAGCTTGTGCAAATTGCAACTCTAATGATTTTTCTTTTGTCGCATCAGTAAAATAAATAATTAAACCATCGCTCACATCACCTTTAGCTGAATATTTCTTCTTACACGGGATAATACAAGTAGAAACAACTAATTCCTTATCCACCACATCACTATCCAGATGAATATCACAAATCACACTATTTCTTCTACCCTGCTCCACATCCTTAATATTACTATCCAAAACTTTCTTATCTTCAGATTTAATAAAAGATAAAATATTCTTACCAATCAACTCATCTTCTCTAGTATTTAAAAAATCAGCAATCACATGATTAGGCTTAGATATTTTTCCACTTCCATCAACAAAACAAATCCCAATCGGAGATCTATCAAACAACCAATTAATCTTATCCTTATATATCTCTAACTCATCTCTAACATCACCACCTGATGCGACATCTCTTACCACCACAGCTCTTGTTTTATAAATTCCATCTTCAATGAATTTCAAATAAAACACCATCGCTGAGAATACATTACCTAAATCATCTTTGAAATATAACTCACCCTGCCAATAATCTCTATCATGCTCATTACCATCAACTAACATGTCTGAGATTTTTCGCTTCATCAAATCTTCTCGTTCCATCCCCATCCATTTAGCAAACTTCACATTCACATAATCAATCTCTTTTTTATCATTTAGAAGATAAAGACCAACAGGCAGATAATCCAAAAAATCCAAAACACTTTTTCGCTCTTGCACAAAAATATCATTAAGATTCTTCTTAGCTGTTATATCTCTTGCACTCCACAAAAAATAAGCATCTTTTTTAATTTTCTTAACTGACAAACTACCAAATAACTTTACCTGCCTTAGAAATATTGGTCTAACAGAAATACGATACCAATTAATTTCTTCTCCACCATCTTTTTTATTCATCTTCAATGGAACATCTATCACTTCCGAAATCAGATTTTCATATGCAGTTCTAAGGCGAGTTAGAGCATTTTTAGTTGCTTCATCAATTATCGCATTATCAACTAATTTTTCAAAAACATTACCTTCACCAAAAAACTCTTTACCCATATTATTAAAGAGCATCGGATTACCTTTAGCATCTTCTAACCTCTGCGGTCTATAATCAGTCTCAATCAAAGCACTAGCAAAACCACCATAATTAATTGCCTTCTCACCTGCTACCAAAGACTTAAACACCAACATCAAAGATCCAAGAGTGAATAAAATCACTCCCCCCATCCAAAACAAATATAACTCTGGAAATAGCATAAACAGCACCACAAACACCCCCAGCATAGCCAGAGCATATCCAAGATAGACAAGCCATTTATGTAATATCTTATCTGGTGAGTTTTTCTTTGAGTCGCATAACATAACCAATAACCTCAGCAACAGCTTTAAAATGTTCTGGTGGAATTTCTTGATCCACCTCAACACTTGCAAATAACGCCCTCGCAAGCGGAGGGTTTTCAACAATTGGAACTTCATTATTATCGGCAAGTTCCCTAATCCTCAGGGCTAAAAAGTCCACACCCTTAGCTACCACAATTGGTGCAGCCATTGTATCAAGATCATAATCTAAAGCAACAGCATAATGAGTCGGGTTGGTAATAACTACACTAGCTTTTGGAACATTCTCCATCATCCTCTGCCTAAATCGCTCCATCCTAACCGATTTAATTTTTGATTTAATCAGCGGATCCCCCTCAGATTGCTTATATTCATCTTTTACTTCTTGCTTAGTCATTCTCATTTTTTTCAAATGTTGAAATTTTTGGAATGCATAATCACCAAAAGCAATAATTAGCATAGCAATCACCACTGTAAATAAAATCAGCACCAAAATTTTGTGCATAAAGGCTAAAATAGCAGCAGATTCCATTGATGGTAAAAGTGGGATTTTATGAAGCGATGGCGACATAACCAAAACACACATAGTCATAACCGCCGCAACTTTAACAATTCCTTTTAAACTCTCCACAATCTTTTTAACTGTAATAAACTCCTTCAAATTTGCAAAAAAGTTAATTTTCTCCCATTTAATTTCCATCCTTTTTGGAGCTAAAACAAAACCAATTTGCGAAACCGTGCCTGCAATCCCCAATATTATTAAAATCGCAAAAGGAATAGCCATAACCTTTAAGATATTAAGTACCATCGATAAAAACAATTGAGCAAGTTGCGATTCATCTAGCCTAATTTGCCCCACTTCAGAAATAAAAGTCCTTGCGAAATAGGCCGTCCATTTCATCATCAAAGGAGAAACCAACCAGATAACAACCAATGCCCCCAAAAGCATAAAGAAACTCTTTATCTCTTGAGAGATCGCAACATTACCTTCTTCTTTGGCCTTGTCTAACTTCCGCTGGGAGGGGTCCTCCGTTTTGGAAGCATCATCTTCATCATCAGCCATTAACTACTTCTCCAAAGTTAACACACACAATACCGCCCCTAACTTAAAAACGATATCAAACTATCTTCAAAATATCTTACAAACCAAGTAACCACAGATGTAAGCACCAACATTAAAAGCCCCAACCCAAGATAAATTTGCAAAGGTAGCGACATAAAAAAGATATTAAACTGCGGCATCAGTCTTGATACCAAACCCATACAAGAATATAAGATTATAGAAAATGCAATAAAAGGCGATGCAATTCTAAATCCAATATGGAAACTCTTATTAATCATCATTGTTAAATATTCAGCAAAATCACCAAAAGGAATAGTTTCACCCGGCACAAACAAAGTATAACTATCAATAATAGCCCCCAGCATTAAATGATGCAAATCGGCAATAAATATAATCACAATCCCCAATAAACTAAAAAAGGAGTTCATTAAAGATGATTGTCCACCTTGTGTTGGATCAAAGGCCATTGCATTAGAAAAACCTATCGCCATACTAGCCTTATTACCCACCAAATGAAGAGCTGCCATAATAAACTGCATCAACACCCCAAAGAAAATACCGATAATTGCCTCACCTACAATCAATAGCGCCCCTTCAAAACCAAATCCTTTGGGTTCTGGCAACATATCCCCGACAATTGGAGTTATAATTACACAAACAGTAAGTGCCAAACAAAGACGAGCCCTAGGAGAAACATAAGAAGCAGAAAAGCCTGGCATAAACATTAAAGCCGCACCAAGTCTCACAAAAACTAACATATATTGATATATCTCTAAGGTTAACAGATTAGTGATCATTACTCACCTATCCCGACCCAATAATCTTATCATAAAGACCTTCAGTAAAGATTCTCATTTGCGAAACCATAAAAGGAATCATAATTAAGATACAAATAAACACTCCAATAATTTTTGGAACAAAAGCCAGTGTCATTTCTTGAATTTGGGTAAGAGCTTGGAAGATACCAATCGCCAAACCAATAATAAGTGCTACCATCAAAATAGGTGTAACCACTTTTAACAATACAAAAACCGCATCTTTTGAAATTTCTAAAACTTCAACTTCATTCATTTTATCTCACCCACTATTTCAACCACCCCGTCATTGCGAAGGCTTTAGCCTGTGGCAATCTCGTGGATACAACCTCATCATCCTCGACCTAACGAAGCTAAAAGCAAAGACTGGTCGGGGATCCAGAATCTATCACAA
>DHQH01000087.1:1804-17256 GCA_002410125.1 Alphaproteobacteria bacterium UBA5343 | reverse complement strand
GTCTTGATGCTAATGGAGCACCGTAGATCTAACCGCCTGTCCATCTGGGTCATATTTTTCTTCATTTGTTACAATCTTATCAAAATCCATTTCCAAGCTAACTTGGGCTCTTATTTTACCAGATCCAATAGCTCGTTCTAATAACTCTTGAATTTTATCTTCTAATTTTCTCTCATAATCTCTTCTCATTTCTTCTTGAGAAGCAATTTGTAAATCATTATCATCACCATAATTTTTTGTAAGCAATTTTCCAGAACTGTCAATAATTGAAACATCTTTAGCCTCTAACTTTGGAACAGAAGCTGAAACTAATTTTTGAATAGACATAACTTCTTTAGAAGAAATCGTACCAAACTTAGTTTTAATAATCACAGAAGCTTTTGGTTGTTGCTCCTCACGAGAAAACATTTCTCGTTTTGGCATAACAATATGCACTCTAGCATTTTTGATATTATCAACAGATTTAATCGTTCTAGCAAGCTCTCCTTCTAATGCACGAAGAAGATTAACATTTTGCATAAAATTAGTTGAACCAAGAGCATCAACATCATCAAAAATTTCATAACCGACCATACCAGATTTTGATGTCAAATTAAGTTCAGACATATCAACTCTAAGTCGATTAGCCATATTACTAGGTACCAAAATCTCAGTACCATTATTTCTAATTTTATATTTAACACCACTTGCATCTAATTTACTAATTATCTGTCTTGAGTCATTTAACGATAACTCATTATAAAGCACCGTCATATCAGACGAAGATAATTGGTTTATAAAAAATACAATAAACCCAAATAAGAAGATTCCGATACCAGCAATAGCTGCAAGCCTAGCAGGGCTCAAGTTTTTAAGCGTTTGTAAAAATCCGTTCACAATAAAAACCCTTTTATTAATTAAAGTCTCAAATTATAACACAAAAAGCCCAGAAACCAACCGATTGTTTGCGGTTCGAACTAGGTAAATTTTGCCTACTGGCTTCAAAATATAGTGATTTATTCTATATATATTTATAATCAACTTAAACTGAAATAAAAACCCCAAACTGAAAAAAAACAAAATCTGTGAATTGTTTTTGAATATAACGAATCAATTATTTGAAAAATATAGGTTTATTTTTTTATAATATTTTATACTAAAAATTAAAATAAAAAAAGAGCCCCAGAATTCTCTGGGGCATAAAAAGGAAAGGACTTTAATTTACGGAATTATTATCTTTTAATTCTGATTAATTCATCTAACATTTCATCAGCTGTAGTAATAATTCTCGCAGATGCGGAGTAAGCCCTTTGAGTTGTAATCATATTGGTGAATTCTTCACCAAGGTCAACAGTAGAAGATTCAAGCGATGCAGCATTGATACTACCAGCACCACCTTCACCAGCTTCCCTCAAGGTAGGTTGACCAGAATAGTCAGTTTCAATCCATGCGTTACCAGATAAACCTTCCATACCATTTGCATTCACAAATGTAGCAAGTGGAACCATAGCAACAGGTCTTGTTTCACCATTATCAAATAATGCAGTTACAATACCATCTTCACCAACAGTAACACCTGCAAAGTTACCAAATTTCGCACCATCTTGTTTAATATAACTTGGAATAAAATCACCAGATAAGTGGGTTAAACCATCAGGGGTACCAGTATTACCAAGAGAAATTGTTACTTTAGAGCCTTCATCACCAGCCCCAGTCATATCTTGAGCACCATTGGCCCATTCAACAGCCATGGAAGTAACATTGAAATATTTTGGTGTGCCATCAGAGTTAAATCTAACACCTGCTGCTCTAGCACCTTGTTCATCATCAATTTGAGCATTAAAACTGAATGCATCCCCAATAACCATAGATGAAGAGTTAAGAGGGGAAGGAGAAATCGCACCATCAGGTTTACCTTCACCTGTAACTGCAGCACCAACACCAGTTGTTGTAGTTTCAACAGCAGTACCAATCGCCGCAGCATCAATAGTACCATCAACAGCAACCATTGCATTACCTTTAACTTCATATTGACCTGAGTTTGTAAGGTCAGAACTGTTAATAGTATCTTTTAACATATTCATAACTTCAGCAGAAGTAACTGCACCATTGCCCCAAGCAATACCACTGATATCCACATCATACTGATCAACAGGTCCTGTTGTGAAGTCATATACTTGACCACCAATTGTCACAGAGAAACCATCGTAATCAGCTTGTAAGTCGCCATTAAATACTAGTCTTTCTATATCACCTGTTGCCATAAACATATCATTACCAGTATTTGATTGTTCAAATTCTAAAGTTTTACCGCTAGATGTAAAACGATCAGGATCTTGACCATTATTATTAATAGCTGTTTGTAAGTTATTAAGTAAAAGTTCTAAATCAACTACACCACCAGAAATCGCACCAGTCATATCAACTGCAATATTACCTGAGTTGATTACAGAGTCTGTATCAAATTCATAAATATTATTACCAATTAATATACCTCTGCCCTCATAATCAGCAGGATCTGTTGAGTGGAAGTCTAATTTTGCAACATTTTTAAGTTCCCAATCAATTTCAGGAATTGTGTAAACACCAGAAGGCACACCAGTATCCTGATTTGGGTTAGCAGAAGATTGTAAACATTCTAAACAGTTACTAGCATCGATAACTAAGCTATCACCGCCAAGAGATTGTTCAATTTGAATAGAGTTACCAGAAATGTTAAATCTATCACCAGATGGAACATTAGCAGAAATTGCTTCTTGTAATTGAGTAACAGCATCAAGAGTAGATACGATACCAGAAGAAATATCAACCGATACTAGAGTTTCACCAGCTGTTGGAACATAAGTATTTGTTCCATCATCAGTAAATTCGAACACATAAGTCTCAGCACTTGCACCAGCTCCATTTGTAATTCTTACAGAAGAGTGGTTTTGTGGGATTCCAGAAAATTCCATTTGTCCTCGAGATGCATAAACATCATCAGTAATATCATTTCTTGTTTCACGACTACTGTAAAGAGTCATAACAGTAGCACCACTTGGAATTTGAGCATCAATACCCCAAGAGTTAGCACTTTCTTTAGTGAACTCAAAGTTAACATTGTGAGCATTACCAAGAGAGTCATATGTCAAAACAGATAATGATTGCTGACCGCCATTTTCAGGTGTTGAAGCATCATAAATTGGATCAGAAGCAGGTAAGTTAGCACCTAAAATAACTTGTCTAGTAGGTGTAGCACTACCACCAATCTGACTTAAGTTAACAGATTTTAAATTTGATGAATCAATAATATTATCATTGATATAAACTTCATCACCATTTTCATCATTATATGCTTTCATATAGCTAACACCATCAACAAGCACATTAGAAGTACCTTCTGTTCCATCACTAGGAAGTAAAGGCCATGATTGTAGGTAAAACCCACCTGAGTTAACTAGATAACCATCATCATCCATTTGGAATGATCCAGCTCTTGAATATGCCCATCTATCACCATTACCAGGTGTAGATGCACTATTTACTACAAAGAACCCTTGCCCAGAAATACCAAGGTCTGTCGCAGATGATGTCGCAGATAACAATCCTTGAACATCAATACCAGCTTGAGGTACAGATTGTACACCACCAGCTGAATATTTTGTAAGCGACACCTGTTTGGTCACAAGTGTTTGGAATTGGTTTTCAGTCCCCTTATAACCAATTGTGTTAATATTCGCAACGTTATCAGAAATAGCACCCATTGCACTTGACTGTGCAGTAAGTCCTGATACCCCCGAATATAAAGCGCCATAAAGACTCATTTGTCCGTCTCCTTTTTTTATCGGTCTAAAACTTCCGCTAGTTTTTTTATAGACCTTTTATTAGTTAAAATTATTCTTCAGAATTGCTTTTCTTATTATTATTGTTTTTATTTAGCATTCCTAACTATCAGAGCTTTCTTCCTCTGTAGTATTATTTGTTTCTTCTGTTGCAGTTTCTTCTGCAACTTGTTTATTAGTTAAGTAATCAGCAGATCTAATTGTTAGAACATCATTGATGTCTGCAACTACATCTCCAATTCCTAAATAAACTCCATTATCATCACTACCAGCCGCAGTAACTTTACCAAATACAGTGGTAAGAACCCCCAAAGATGCATCTGAATCAAGATCAATAGCAGTTACATCTATATAATAAGCACCATCGTCTAATTGATTACCGTCATTATCAACTCCATCCCAGCTAAATTCATGATTTCCAACAGATGTTTCAGCATTAGCTGTAAATACAGTATTACCTGCAGCATCTCTAATCACAATAGCTGCAGTTTTTGCATCTTCAGGAAGGTTATAAGCAAATAAAGCATTTCCATCTTGTAAAGGAAGTGTGCTAGACGAAATTTGTACAGTATTACCAATATAATTAACCGCTGTTGCTCCAAGACTTGTATTTTGAGCAGCAATTAAATCTTCCATATATGAGTTAGTTTGGATTTGCTGTTCAACACTAGAATATTGCACCAACTGATTTGTAAATTCTGTAGAATCCATCGGTGATAAAGGGTCTTGGTGTTTTAATTGTGTAGTTAACAAATGCAAGAATGTATCCATATCATCAGAAAGTTTATTAGCTGACTGTTGAGATGCTGTAGTTCCTGCATATTCGCTAAAAGATGTTACTGAACTTGTTGTAGTCATGATTATTTCTCCCTAAAATCTTTCTCTACACTTTAATACTATAATTACCATTAGCATTATAAGACTGAGTGGCTAGCATTAATTCAGTAGCAGAAATTTCTTCTTCCATTAGCTCGTTGCCATTAAGTCCATTATTTGCTAAAGAACTATTTTGTTGCTGACCTTCAGAATTTTGTTCACCTCTAAAGTTAAAATTAAGGCTTTGATTATCAGCTTTAAGACCAGCATCATTTAATGCTTTTTGAAGTTCTGCAGCATCTTTTTGAAGCATATTTAAGGTGTCTTGGTTAGAAGCAGAAATTGTTGCTTGTAATTTACCGTCATGGCCAAGTTCCATTTTAATCTCAATAGCACCAAGTTCTTTTGGTTTTAATTGAATATTGATCTTATCTAATTCTTTTGAAATATTTTTAGTAATATCAACTTTAATTTGATCAATTACTTCTTGAGCCTTCATGGTTTTAGCAAAACTATTTGCAGAACTCTCAGCTGTTTTTGCGGTTGTTTGAGCTTTACCATTTGTCAAGATATTGCCAACTTCACTGCTGATGCCATTAGTGCTGCTATGAATAGATGTTGTTTTAACTGTACCGCTATTTGTATTAACTGATACCTCAGATTTTACATTCATATTTTTTGTACTAGCAATAGCATTTTGATTTAGGTTATTTGTTTGTTGTTTTGTGTTTTTGTTACTAGCTATTACTTTATCATCACCATTTGTCTCGTTAATTCCTTTAGATGATGTCAGAGTTTGTTCACCTTTAGTATTCTCAACACCCTCATCACTAACAATAATTTTTTCTTCCATTGGTTTCGCAACTACATTTTTAATTGCTTTACTTTCTCCAGTTTCAATATCGCCCAAATTTTGGCTAGCATTATTATTTAATTGTTGTTCACCAGCTTTAGCATTGTTTTTAACATTCACATTAACTTTAACTTTTGTTTCCTCTTTAACTTCACCAATCAAGTTAGAAATTACTTCACTTTGTTTGTTTTCTGTTTTTACTTGTTCTGTACCCGTGTTTGTTTTTTGAGTTTTTGATTGATTAACCAAATTAGAATTATCAACTACCTGTTTTTGTTCACCAGTATTTGATTGTTGAGTATTGTTATTACTAACTTGAGCGATTTGTGTATTTTTTTCCCCATTATTATTTTCCAACTGGGCAGTTTTTTCCGCTTGAGCAGTAACAGCATTTTTATTTACTTCATTACTATCATTATGATCCGCAGCTTTATTTTCATTTTGATTGCTTGCTTGTTTGTCAGAATGGTCTTCTTTTACATTCACATCCTTACTATTATCTTCTCTGTTTTTTTCAGATATTTTCTCACTTTTTTCAGATGTTTTATATTCTTTCTTATCAGAAGTATCACTATAATCATTATCTTTCATTCTATCGGACATATCATCATTTTGTTTAATATAATCATTAGTAAGGTCTTGATTTCTATCAATAGCATTAGCCGATTGTGACATAAGATTCATAAATAAAGGCTGTGATGGATTTGCAAAATTGCCACTTGCTGCTTGTTTAAGTGCTGATGCAAACATACTAGCCTTAGAAGATACATTCTTTGTAGCTGTTTTCTGCGGCGTAGCGTTCACAGTATTTATATTAGTTTCATTAACATTCATTACATAAGTCTCCCAAAAAATATTTTTGTTGCACTTATATATGCAATAAGTGTGCCAAAAAAAATCACCACATAATTTATGCAGTGATTTTAATTTTATTTATAAAGTTAATTTAAATTATTTATCAGGAGTTTCATTAAGACCTTTAGCAATATTCATATTAATATTAATCAAACTATCAAGGGATTCAGGGGTAGGGGTCAGTAGAATATCCATAGTTCTTTGGAATATAAAAAGGGCTAAATTCATCATATTATTTTTAATCTCAATAGGTAGTTTATTTTCTTCACTAGCCATATCGTCAACAAGTATTGTCCAAACTTTTCTATTAGCTTCTAACACACCATCAAGTTCTGATTTTTTTTCATCCCAATTTTCTTTAATTTGATTCAGGGATGATGCATATTTAATTAATATTGAGGCTTCTAATTGGTTTTGAGGCATTCCAGCTTTATCATGAGTGGAATAAGGGTTGTTTACATTCATAAAGATTAATTCCTTCAGGTCTTAAAAATAAATATTTGTTAACTTAAACAATATAACATAAGATAAAATAGTAAAGATTAACAAAAGGTATATTTATCATTAATGGGGATAAGTTATACATTTTTTACATAGCTAGTATTGAGGTTCACAATGAAACAATTAAAAAAAATATCATCAGTAATCTTATTTTTACTTTTATTTATATCCACATCTAATGCCCAACTTGAATATCGAAAAATGGATAAAACCAGAATTGATCAAATCTCTATGTCTAGTTTTATAGATTATCCTCCCTTTGCAAAAACAATTAGTCATGAAAGTCTAGGAGTAACAGTTTTTGATGGCTATGATGGTGTTTTTATTACAGTGTTAGAAAAAATATTAAAAGAATTAAAATATGCTCCAGTTTATTTAGATAGTAAAGAAACCCAAAAAAATATTAATGATGTTAGATTTGGTATGGTTAATTCTTTTATAGGATTATATTATACTGATGATATTAATTCAGGTGTAGAATTTGTGATGCCTGCAGTATTTACTAACCCAATCACAGTTATGATGTTGCCAAGTAATATCTCAAAAGTAAAATCAGTAAAAGATCTTCAAAAGTTAAAAGGAATTGTCAGAACGGATGAATATTTAGGAGACTTTGTTAGAGATAGGTTAAAACAATTAGATTTTGATATTGAATATGTCGATAATGCTTTTGATGCTTTCAATAAAATTATTTCCCAGGAGCGAGACTATTTAATTACCAGTAAATATAACGGTATGGCAAAAGCATTAGAGTTTGGTATATATGATAGAGTAAGTTTTGCAAAAAATGCTATGTGGAATTTACAAATGTTTTTTGCTTTTTCGAAAACATCCTTAAGAGATTCTAAAAAATTAAAAGAGTTAAAATCAAGTCTTGAATTAGCATTAAGAAAAATCGAAAAAGAGAACACTATCATTACAGAAATAGAAAAAGAACTAAGAAAAGTTGAAAATAAATATCGTTATCATAAGGGAACAATATTTTCAGATGTTAAAAAGAAAACCCCACTGTCAAAAGAGTTGAAAGAAAAGCCTTAACATACTGTCAAGGCTTCCTTTTTGGGGAGATATACATAATAATAGGGAAACTTTTATTACATATAATTAATAAGCGATAAGCTACTAATTTGAGATAATACTGAATAGGATATTTCTAGAGAAAGAGCTTCAGCTTGTAGTTTAGCTACAGTCTCTGTTGGATCAACCATTTTCGATTCACTAACTCTACTCTTATATGTGCTAATCGTTGTATTTTGATCGTCCATAATGCTTTGTATAATTGTTTGGTTTTCAGTCATTAATCTATTTACATAAATAAGATCACTATCTTCTTCACCAGGTTGACTAAAATCAGAATGAGAAAAAGCATCAATTAATAAGTCAACAGCACTATTAATCCTATCCTCTGCATTATTATAATTAATATTAGAATCTAAACTATCAGCAGGGTTTCTATCATCAATAAGTCCACCCTCCGCAATCATTGCTAATGCTCGAATTGCTTTTTCAAAAGCAGGATCAATCGCATTCACACTAATTTCTAATGTTTTTTCATCTGAAATTCTAGAATGTGTGACTTGTGTGGATCCTCGATAATAGGTTTTAGCACCAATTGAGAAGTTATTTCCTGCAGCTGTAATAGTTTGTGGAGTAGCACTATCAGGGAATGTAGTCTGGTCTACATAAAGCTCGCTACCATCATCACTAATACCAGTAATAGTATAAACACCATCAAAATTATTGCTAAATCCAGACAAGTCAATATTAGCACCAACTGGATATGATAATCTCATCTCAGCATTACCACCATTAACAATAGTCATATCGGCTTGTACAGGGGTACTGGCATCAACTGTAATTTTCCTGCCATCTTCAGATACACTTGATACAATATAAGATACTTGGTTAGCCCCAGCATCACCACCACTTACTACAATACTGTCCCCAGCCTTAATCTTGTCAAAAGCACCAACTTCTTCAGCTCTAATAGTGTTGTCACTAGTGC
The DNA here is from genome assembly GCA_002410125.1 of Alphaproteobacteria bacterium UBA5343. GTDB lineage: Bacteria > Pseudomonadota > Alphaproteobacteria > RF32 > UBA5343 > UBA5343. The sequence continues at coordinate 8,426 of DHQH01000087.1, read as the reverse complement.
TATATGTTATATCGCCTGTAAGTGTTGCACTAGGTACCACACCTTCATATGTAAATGCTCCAGCATTAGTCGCAGTAATTCTACCTTCTTTCTCATCATAAGGAGCACCTCTTTGAGCAAATGTAACATCACCAGTCCTATCTTGAGTAACTTCAAACTCAGATAAGTTAGCTGCTCTTGTTTCAGGATATTTCACAATTCTTCCATCATAATAATCTTGAAAACTTTCCAAGCTATCAAAAGGAATGCTCACAGGAGCTTGAGATCCTTCACCACCACCAAATAAATATTTTCCATCAACTTTTGTATTAAGGTAATATTCCATATTTTTTAGAACTGTAAATGCTCTAAATTGTAGAGTTTCCATTTCTCTTTCTTTATCATTGGGAAGCTCTATAGGATCTCCTGTAGTAACCCCAGTCGCATTTAATATAGAAGATTCCCCATCAATAGTATATTTAGGGAAAGTAAAAGTGTTAGAATCAAAACTATAATCAGAAAAATTAGGGTCTAAACCATCTAATTTTGTCCTAAGAGCAAACATTACATCTTCAGCATAACTAGGATCTCCAGGTACGAGAGCTGATATATCAATATTATTACCAATCCCGTCATTAGCAAATGTGTATTGCGTACCATCAATTGTTAATGTTTCACCAAGATAAACATTTAAATCTGAAGAAAATGTAATTTCCCCACCTGTATAATCATTAGCCAGATTTGCTAAATCAGTAGATGTAAAGTCAAGAGCAAGAGATTTTAAATCTGCCAATTCATCAGTCATCGCAGCTGATGCTTCTGCCATATTATCAACCTTAATAGAGGTTAGGTAGTTATTATCATAATGTTTTTGCACCATAGATAATTGATTATCAAGATTAATCAGATTATATGATTCATCACCATAATAAGAATAGTTGTCCGATTTCCAACCAGAAGATGATTGATAAGATAACTCATTAATTCTTTGTTGAGTTTTCATCATCTGATTTGTAAAAGACAGATTTGAATATAATGTAGGTACTCTTGTTGTCATAATTTATTCTCCATAAGTATATTTACTTATTTAACCAACCATTTGTATTAATGTATCCATCATCGAACTAGTCGTTGATATAACTTGTGCAGCAGCACTATATGACTGCTGGAATATAATAAGCTGTGATAATTCCTGATCTAAATTCACATCACTAATTTCTGCAGATTTTTTTTCAACAGATTCTTTTAACTGAGTCTGATAATCAGATAAAGATTCCACATTTTGAGTTTCTGAGGCAAAGTTACTTACAATCGTTGCTGCATATTCTGATAATGTACTAGGTGCAGTAGGCATAGCTCCAGCCTCATCAAATCTAATATTTTGAGTAAATAATTCAGCCATTTTATTAGCAATAGTATTATTATCCGATTCACTCACAAAATATTCACCCGAATATTCATCAAATTGTGCAGGACCTTTAGAAATTTTTGCAGGATTTTGTTTAATATCAGCCCTAACTATCAGATTTCCAGACAGACCAGCTTTAGATGGTTTTAAATCCATATTAGTTGTTAGTCCCACAGCAGGAGATTCTGTAATTTCTAGCTGTGCAATCTCTGTATTAACAATCCTCAGTCTAAAACCAACACCTTCTCTAACAATCTGCGCCGACACTTTACCGAGCAAATCATCATTTTCATTTATTTTATCTGCAATATCATAAATTGAATCATTGGTTGAAACTTCAATTGAGCTATATCTAATACCATTTGTCTCATCGGAAAAATACATAGTTGTATTGCCTGCAAGTCCAAGATTATATTCTGATTCTAAGATTTGAGAATCATATACAAATTCTGAACTATCATTAACAAAGAAGTCATTTAGCCCAAAGAAGTTAGAAAATCCAGTATACTGCCTATCATATGCTCCATCACCATCAGAGTCAAAATCAATTGTAACATTGGTTTGTTCGCTACCTTCTGTAAAATTAATTTCATCTCTAAAAGCAATACCATAATCACTATCACCCAAATCAAGCACTATCTGTCCATCTTCATTAACTCCAACTGTAGCTGTTGCTAAGTTGCCACCAGCTGGATCTCTTAGCCAAGTCTGTATAGCTCCCGTCATTGTGGTTGGGTCATTAGGATTATCAGAATCATGGATTATACCATTTGCAAATCCTAAATTATTAACCAAGGATGTATTAGCGACCTGTTTACCATCTTTGTCAAAAATTACAATTTTTACATCACCATCACTAATGGCTATTTGTTGTGCAGTAGGGGTGATGGCAGTTTCTGTATCAATAAACTGACGAGAACCTGTTATTTGATAAGTCATTTCAGGGAAAGCAGACCCCATATTATGAATTTTATTAACTTCATTTTTTAAGTTATAAGAAAGCTCATCAATCTCAGCTTGTAATTGAGGTAAGTCAGAGTCTCTAAGTTCAACTAAACCTCCAATAATACCACCCTCAATCTTGTTTGTAATATCTTCACCACTAACAAAAATACCCATCACGGAATCTTCAGTATAAGCACTCCAAGCACTAGTTTGTGCAGATCTATAGTGAGACATTTCTTTAGGCTCTGTATCAAGTAAGGTTTCACCAGTAGATGTCATAACTACAATTTCACCAGAGTTTCTAGTAAAGTAACTAATATCTACAAGTTCACTAAGCTCTTTTAATGCTTGATCTCTTTGGTCAAGCAAGTCAGCTGTACTACTAACATTAATATTTTTAACCGCCACAATTTCATCATTCAAATCATCCAGTCTTTCTAAAATATTGTTTACTTCCTCTGTTTTTTGAGCAATAGCCACATCAGCCTCTAACCTCAGGCTTTGAATCTGTTCGGATAAAGTACTAAGTGTTTGTGCCGCATTTTCAGCTTGTGAAACAAGTCTTGCTTGGTTGGTACTATTGTTAACATCTAATGCAAAACTCTCAAAAGCATTTTTAAGTTCAGTTATTTGATGTGATATAGAGTAATCATCTTGAGGTGTACCAAAAGAAGCCTGTAAACGATCCAAATACTTAAACTTTTCTTCTAAAGAAGAGCTATTAGCATTCGTTTTCAGAAAATCTTTAAGTAAGTTTTCATCAACTACTCTTCGATATTCTGTACCAAGCACACCGTTACCTTCTCCACCGAGAACATTCGTTTTCTGTGAGAATACTTTTCTGGTATAACCCTCAGTATTCACATTTGAAACATTGTTAGAAACAATTTCCAATCCTCTTTGTGAAGCCGTTAATCCACTTACTGCAGATTGCAAACTAGATGTTAAAGACATTTTAATACATCCCTATAAAATCAAAATTAATATTTCTTAGCTCTTAAATTTTTCTACAATACTTGGTTAAAATTCAGAGCATTACTGTTATGGCTACCAAAATTCATAGATCCTTGAGAACCATAAGCAGAGCTTTCATCACTCTTCTTTTGCTTTGCTGCATTAACAACCGCATCAAGCAACATTTTATTAGCCTTCATCTTTGCTTTAATTAAATGACTGTTTTCACTAACAGCATCATTTAATTTTAAAGATTCCAACTTAATAACTTCTTTTGTTTCCAAATCTAATTCTTCCACTAGTTTTGGTTTATTCATAAAGGTCGTAACAAGAGTTTTATAGACATTAGCAAGTTTTTGTTTTTCTTCAAACAAGTCTCTTACCTTATCAATATCATAATTCTCCAGAGCCTTATTTTCTTCAATAAGTACTAGATTTAGCTTTTTAATTGATTCAACTAAGTTACTAACTTTCTTGTTTTCACTCTCTACGATAATTTCTTTATTTTCCCTCATATTATATCTCCCTATTAGAAGCTTGTTCTTGCATTTCGATCATAGTGTTCATGACATGATCAGCAACTCCAACTCCACCGTTTTTAGCTATATTATTACCATATTCTGTAATCAGCATCGAACGATATACTTTCTCAGCATGACCTCCACCAAACATTCCATCAGTTTCAATCCCGCTAAACATATGTTCCATCATTTGTGATAAGAAAAAGGCTTCAAAATCCTGTGCGCTCTCTTTAATCTTATCTAATGATTGATCCGCAGATGGTTTTGGGGTGTTGAACATGCTAGCTTTAGCTTGTTCCATTGCCATATTAGCACCACTCATAAGTCCTATATTTCCCATATCAAAACTCATCTAACTTCTCCCTACATAATCTCAATGTCAGCTTGTAATGCACCAGCCACTTTAATAGCTTGTAAAATACTAATCATATCTCTAGGACCAACTCCTAATGCATTCAGCCCGTCAACTAACTCTTGTAAATTTACACCAGTTTTCACTACATTAAGTCTATTCTCTTCACCCTCATCAATCTCAATTTCTGTTCTTGGTACCATCACAGTTTCTCCAACTTCAGAAAATGGAGCAGGTTGTGATACTTGAGGAGTTTCAGTAACTCTTATTGTTAAATTGCCTTGTGCAATAGCGACCTCATCAATTCTCACATCTTTACCAATCACAATAATTCCAGATTGTTCATCAATAACCACTTTAGCAAATTGGTCGGGCTCCACTCTTAGCTGCTCAATATCAGTCATAATTTTCATGATATTTCCGCTTCTATATTTTTCAGGAACATCTAACACAACTGTACCAGGATCTTCTGATCTAGCAGATTTTGTACCTAAATAGGCATTAATTGCCGATGCAACTCTTGTTGATGTTGTAAAGTCAGGATTTCTAAGTGATATTTTTAATTGATCCATTGAGTTTAATGAAAAAGGAATTTCTCTCTCAACAATACCACCATTTGCAACTCTACCAGATGTTGGTACGCCCTTAGTAACTGTAGCAGCATCTCCCTCAGCGGCAAAACCACCAACTGCAATTTGCCCTTGAGCAACAGCATATACTTCATTATCTGCACCCATTAAAGGAGTAACAAGCAATGTTCCGCCAAGTAGGCTTTTTGCATCACCCATAGCACTCACATTAATGTCAATCTTACTACCTTGTCTTGCAAATGCAGGAAGTGTTGCTGTTACCATAACTGCTGCAACATTCTTAGACTTTAATTGCCCATCTCTAGCATTAACTCCCATTCTTTCTAACATCCCAATTAAACTTTCTTTGGTAAATGCGAGGGATTTAATGTTATCACCAGTCCCATTAAGACCCACTACAACACCATATCCAATCAATTGGTTTTCTCTAACGCCTTCAAAATCAGCAATATCTTTAATCCTAGAATTTGCATTAGCACTAACAGCAAATAGGCATATACATAAAGACAGCCCTATAACTCTATTTAATTTGTTTTTTATGTTACTAAGGTAAAACATAGTCTTTTCCTTAAAAATTTATCTCCGCCAAAAATTCACCAATACAATATGCAAAACTCGTGCCAAAATTAAAAACTTGGGAAAGAATCTTAAAAAAATTGCTATTATTTAAAAGATGTATTAAATTACATATTAGATAATTTTTATTTGTAAGGAATCTTACTTTGATAAGTATTAATCAAACAAAGAATGTAAGTTCATCAGCTAAGGCAAAAAAGGCAAGAAAAACTTCTTCTGTTTCTTCTGGTGATTTTGCAAGGTTATTAGCTGGTGAATTAGATGCTGCAGATAATGCTTCTCATATAGAAGGCACTAACAAAGTTTCAAATGTGAATGCTATTTTTGCTACCCAAACAATAGGTGAAGAAGAAGAGCAGGAGCTAAGAAAGCGTGCTATTAAAAGAAGTGAAAACATTTTAGATAAGTTAGAAGCTATCAGAAACGGTATCTTACAAGGCTATATATCTAAAGATAAATTAATGGAGACAGCTAGATACATCCGTGAGAAAAAAGAGATCACTACTGATAAGAATTTAATAGCTATAATGGAAGAGATAGAGTTAAGAGCCGAAATAGAACTAGCAAAATTAATGAGATAGCTACCATATCTTTTGTTAGTTTTGCAAAAAAATAACTTGCAATATTTATAAAATATATGTATTTAATTGTGTAATTTAATTTAAGTCCCCGAATAAGGAGTACAAATAAATGACAACTACGAGTTCAATAATTCTCCCACCTGATTACAAACCATGCAAAAAGGAAGAATATATGTGTGACGAACATAAAGAATATTTCCGTCAAAAACTCTTGCAGTGGAAGAAAAACTTACTTGAACTCAGTGAAGACACTTTATTTGAACTAAAAGAAGGTGGTTTAAACAGACCTGATATTGCTGATAGAGCATCAGAAGAAACAGATAAAGCTCTAGAGCTTAGAACTAGAGATAGAGCTAGAAAATTAATTTCAAAAATCAATTCAGCTCTTTCAAGAATCGAAGATGATTCTTATGGTTTTTGCGAAGATACAGGCGAACCAATTGGTTTAGATAGACTTGAAGCAAGACCTGTAGCAACTCTTTGTTTAGAGGCACAAGAGCGTCACGAAAGAATGGAAAAAACTTATAACGATGATGCTTAAGTCATAGTTATACTTTTTATATCAAATAATAAAACAACCACTATTTTAATATTATAGGGGAAGATAATGGGCAATAATTTTATATTGGCTTCAGCATCGCCTAGACGAAAAGACTTATTAAATCAAATCGGCTATTACGATTTTGATATATTACCAGTTGATATAGATGAAACCC
>DHQH01000087.1:0-1608 GCA_002410125.1 Alphaproteobacteria bacterium UBA5343 | reverse complement strand
TTGATATAGATGAAACCCCATTAAAAGATGAGCTACCAACCGCTTATGTAAAAAGGGTGGCCAAAGAAAAGGCATTATCTTCTTATAAAAAAAACAAGGGTCAGGTAATTATTGCCTGTGATACTATCGTTGCAATGGGCAGAAACATTATCCAAAAGCCAATAGATAAGCAAGATGCTAAAAAAATAATTGAAAGGCTATCAGGTAGATCTCACAAAGTTCTATCAGCCATCTCTGCTATTGATAAAGAAGGTAATCAAATTGATCGCATTGTTCTAACCAGAGTATTATTTAAAAGATTATCTAAAGAAGAAATCGATTCTTATATTGATTCGGGGCAATGGCATGATAAAGCTGGAGGATATGCAGTGCAACAATTAGCAGGTGCATTCATTAAAAAAATTATTGGCTCATACTCATCAATAGTAGGGCTTCCTTTGTTGGAAACTGCAAACATTCTAAAAGGATTAGGTATCAAACCATCAAATAAATAGGCAAATCAAATGGATTTAGAAGAAAAAAACGAAAACACAACTTTATCAAAAAATATTGTAGACACTATCATTTATAACAAATCAATCGGTGAAACTAAAATTGCTCTTTTAGAGGATAATAAACTAGTTGAGCTTCATATTGATAGAGATAATAAAATATCAGAAGGAGTTATTTGTTTAGGTCGAATAGGTAAAAAAATCTCTCTTCCTAATAACTCAAATGCTTTTTTTGTAGATATTGGAGATGTTGAGCCAGCATTCTTGCCAGAAAAAGAAAGGAGGATTGCAGACGAAAGACTTACCGAAGGTATGGCAGTTATCGTGCAAGTGAAACAAGAAGCAAGAGATGATAAAGGTGCTAAACTTACTAGAGTTTTAAGTTTTGCTGGTGATAGTCTTGTTCTGTGTAAAAATAGTGGTAAAAAAGGCATCAATATTTCTTCTCGTATTAAGGGTAGTGTTACTAGAGATAAGCTAACAAATATTCTATCTGATAAGGTAGATGCCGAAAATGAAAATTGGATTATCAGAACAGGAGCAGTAAATAAGTCAGAAAATGATATTGTTTACGAGGTTGAAACCTTGAGAGTCAGAGCTGGCATGGTGAGGGAGGGGGCACAATTTTCAACACCACCAACTATTCTAGATAAAGGTCAAAACTTCTGTTTGTACCTAATTGCAAAATATAAAGACACTCTCAAGAAAATAGTTATCAATGAAAAACCAGCTTTTGATGAGGCTTTTGATTTTTGCGAAAACACCTTAAATTCACTATCAGATAAATTAATTCATCATAAAGAAAATAAAGATGTCTTTGATAGCTATATGATAAGTGAATCTATAGAAGAAGCCCTGCAACCAATCGTAAAAATAAATGGTGGTGGTAGATTAATTATTGAACAAACAAGAGCCATCACTGCAATTGATGTTGATAGTGGTAATACAGGTTTTAACAATAATATAAATGACATTAACTATGCCGCAGCTAAGGAAATAGCAAGGCAGATAAGGCTTAGAAATATTGCAGGTAAAATATCAATTGATTTTGCTGGTGCCTCAGATATTAAGTTTTTAAATAAACCAATGGATATATTAAAAGAAGAAATGAAAAAAG
>DHQH01000038.1:28508-57295 GCA_002410125.1 Alphaproteobacteria bacterium UBA5343 | reverse complement strand
TGGATTTTGTGCGAATAGAAGTGAATTAATTTTCAAATGGGACTTCACATACATGAAGTATTTGAACGTGTCATTTTATAAATTTAATTCACGATTAGTCGTGCAAAAGACAAAGACTATTTGTGACGGAAGGTAATACGCCCTTTAGTCAAATCATAAGGGGTCATTTCAATATCAACCTTATCGCCAACCATCACTCTAATTCTAAATTTTCTCATTTTACCCGCAGTATGAGCTAAGATTTCGTGTCCATTCTCTAGCTTAACTTTAAACATCGCATTTGGAAGTTTATCGATAACTTCACCAGTAAATTCTAATAATTCTTCTTTAGCCATAAATATTTATTCCTTAATTTTCAAAATATAGATTAACACCTATATACAACTATTTTTTTTCTTTTGCAACCGGAAAAGTAAGGAAAAAGCTAGTCCCGCTACCAATCTTACTCTTCACATCAATTTTTCCTCTAAATTTCTCAACTAATCCTTTAGTGATTGTAAGACCAAGCCCAGTACCTTTCACATCCTTATTTTTGCCTTTATTGCTATAGAAAGGGTCAAATATTTTACTTAAATCTTCTTTTTTAATTCCCTTACCATTATCAATAATTGATACTATGAGCTTATTACTTTTAATTTCTGTCTTAATGGTAATTTCGGGGCTATTTATATCCCGCATAGCATGGAAAGCATTTTGTAACAGATTAAGTAAAATCATTCTAATTTCGCTCTCATTAGCCTTGAACTTTCCTATATTCTTATCAAATTCGGTTTTAACATTCACCCCGTGTTTTTTTGCTTCATAATCAAGCAGTGCTACCACATCTTCAATAGCTCCCTTAATATCAATTATCTCTAACTTATCGTTGGGCATTCTTGATAATTTTAACAATCTTTCAGTAATATTAATACAGTTTTCCATTTGCCCAGAGATTAATTGTAAATACTCTATAAATTCTTTTTTATCTATTCTCTTATTTGTAACCTTTTCCAATAATGCGTCTATAATCAGTCTTACAGAGCCCAGCGGATTTCTCATTTCATGAGCAATTGAGCTTGCCATAAGTCCAATAGATGATAGTTTTTGTTGATGAGAAAATCTAATATCCTCAGATAAGTTTCTAATCGATTCAACAATCATCAATTTGCTATTTTTACCTTTTATTTTAAGAGGAGCGGAATTAATAGTCATATATCCATCATTTCCATCAAATTTCTGCACTGTTTTAATCTTTTTAGCTCCATTTTTAATTGCTAATAATGGGCAAGATATTTCTGACATATCACAAGGTTTATCTCTTCCCTGACTAGATTTATAGCATTTTACAGGTAATTTCTTTCTCATAGTTTCTTTTTTATAAGTTTTATTAGCTGCAATCACATTATAATCTTCATCAATCACTCTAATCCCATCTGGTATTGCATCAATTAATGACTGCTGGAATAACTCTCGTTGTTTAATCTCACCAATGCTAATCTCCAAGCTATCTGCCATCTCATTAAAGGCATATACTAGTCTTTCAATTTCATCTGGATTATCTTTAATAATGTAATTATCAATCCTTGTATTATATTTCCCGCTTGCTATTTTTTCACTAGCTTTGGCCAAATTATCAAGTGGTTTAATAATAAACTTCCTAATTAGCAACCAATAAATAAACAGAGCAAAAACCACAATCATAGCTCCAATTAATACCATATGAAAAGCTCGATAAATAGCCTCATATCTTTGCTCATAAATTGATGTGTTAGCTCTAATAGTATTTATTAAATTTTTTCTATCTTCTTCTATCGGGTTGTTTTTTTTCAAGTTTTTAATCATTAAATTATTATCAAAGGTAAGATTACTTTGTTTGTCATTGCTAATTGCAAATAATATTTCTTTTAACTCAATATTCTCTAACAAGCTTTTATTCAGTTTATCCATTCTCTCATTATTAGTTCTTCGTTCTTGTGCAACTTGATTAGAATAAACATAAGAGAATACAGCGATAAACAATATCGATGTGCATAAAAAACAAACAGAAATAGCAATTACGAATTTTTTATTTAAACTATTAAGCATAGATAACCCCTTAAATACAAAAAGATTTATGAGTAATATATATCTATAATATTAATAAATCTTTATAATGGAGGTGCTTTTTGTTACTAGGAAATAATGCTATTAGAAAAGAAATCGACGAGGGTCGTATTTTTATCTCGCCATTTGATGATAAGCAATTAACATATTGTAGCTATGATGTAAGGCTTGATAAGTTTTTCTGTATTCCCAAGGGTTTAAATGCAGATGGTGAGATAATAGCTGAGAAAATAATCGGCGACAGAATAGAAATTCCACCATTAACAAGAGTCTTAGCATCAACTATTGAGCAAATCGGCTCACTTTCAAAAGATATTAATACCAAAATCTATTCTAAATCATCCTTTGGACGCCACGGTTTAGAAGTTTCTTCTTGTGGCTCATGGGGCGATCCTGGTTATGCCTCTCACTGGACAGGGCTTATTTTCAATAAAAACTCATATCCAGTTATATTAAAGAGAGGTACTTTAATGGGGCAAGTCTGTTTTACCTATGTTGAGAGTTGTGATTCTAAATATATTTCAAAATATAACAACTATGGTAAAATGAGAGAAACCTACAGCGATGAAGAAAGATTCTCAATGATGTTACCAAAGCCATTAAAGGTAAAATTATAACTCTTAATTAAATAAATGATTGCAAAAGAATCATAAATGGTTTAATCACTAACCAAATATTAACCATTTAAATATTAAAATTACTATGTCATAGTCTTGTCTAAAAGGATTTACAATGACCAAACTATTAAAAATAGAAGATGATTACGATTTATTTGACGATATCTTCTCAGCCGAAGAAACAGAGGGTGAAGAAATAGCCTTCATAAGAAAAGAAATGCAAGATGGTGAGGATATGTGGTCGATTTATTATGCTGATGGAACTAAGTTAGCAATAACTGACGATAGAGAATATGCCATAGTTATGGCAAAACAAAATAATCTAACTCCCGTAAGTGTTCATTAAGAGTTTTATAGATTACATTAAAAAAGCCTCTCTTTTTAGAGAGGCTTTTAATTTTATAAAAATATCTTAGGTATTAATCTTCATTCTCTTCTGAAAAAAGAGCAAATATTGCATCATCAGATTCGCTTCCTCTGATTTTAGAACATACTTTATCATCCCTAAGTAGTCTTGAAACTTTAGCTAAAGCTTTTAGATGATCAGCCCCGGCACCTTCTGGTGCAAGTAGCATAAATACTAAGTCAACGGGTTTGCTGTCAACAGATTCAAAATCAATAGGGCTATCTAATTTTGCAAAAAATCCAAAAACTTTATCAATTGATTTCATTCTACCATGAGGAATAGCAACCCCATTCCCAACACCAGTAGTTCCAAGTCTTTCTCTTTCTAAGATAACATCAAAAATGCTTCTTTCTTCAAGTCCAGATACTTTTGATGCTTTTTGTGCAAGCTCTTGTAAAACTTGTTTTTTGCTATTTACTTTTAACCCCGTAATAACACTATCAGGAGTCATAATCTGTTCTAATTCCATTTTATTTTCTCTTTTGTTGTTAAACAAATCTTGTGAATTGACTTATTTTTTAACTTCTTTAGGGTCAACCCATCCGATATTACCATCTTTACGACGATATACCATATTATGTTCACCATGTGAACTATTTCTAAATAATAAAGCATTTGCATCAGCTAAATCCATAAACATTACAGCTTCACTAACTGAACATAATGGAATATCTGCTGATAATTCTGCAATAGTAATTGGAGTAAATTCGCCTTCTGTTTCTTCTTTAACTTCTTCAGAAGAAATAACAGAATAATTAGCAAGATCATAAGCACTAGATTTTCCTTTATGGTTGCTAATTATATTTTTATGTTTTCTAAGCCTAATAGCGATATGATCATTTGCATCATCAAATGCAGAATATGGGTCTCCGCCCAAACCAGTACCATTAACAATCAAGCCTTTTTTAGCATGAACAACAATTTCTGTTTTAACTTGTTCGCCCTCTTTGCTAAAAGATATACTAACACTAATTGTATCTGCAAAATATTTTTTTACAGAAGAACGTAAGTTTTCTTCAATATGTTTATTTAATTTAGCACCAATATTTACTTGATTACCGGTTATATTAAGTTCCATTTTATTTCCCTTTGTTTCTTATTCTATTTATAATATAGTTTTTACATTGCCAAAGCAAACATTATCTATTCTAATTTCTAAACAATTTATTAGTTTTTATTCCAAAAACAGATGAAAAGTCAATCATTTTTTATAAATCATTGTTTTTAAGTAATTAATTTTATTTTTCTCTTTGATGATGAAGCTATATTTAAAGCATCTCGATACTTAGAAACCGTTCTTCTTGCTATATTTATACCCTCATTTGTTAAAATTTGCACTATTTTATCGTCAGAAAGGGGTTTTCTTTTATCTTCTTTATCTATTAAATCTTTGATTCTAAACTTAACACTTTGTGATGAATGATCATCCCCTCCATAAGAGCTGGCAAGGGCTTTACTAAAGAAAAACTTCAATTCATAAACCCCTCTAGGAGTAGCAATATATTTATTATTTGTAACCCTGCTAACAGTACTCTCATGCATTTCTATTTCATATGCTATATCTTTAAGTAACATTGGTTTTAAGTGATTAGCCCCTTTTAAAAAGAAATCTTTTTGTTTTTCTGCAATCTCTGTTGCTACTTTAAGAATGGTATTTGCTCTTTGGTGTAGAGATTTGATTAGCCAATTAGCATTAGCAACTTTCTCATTTAGAAACTTTTTAGCTTCCTTATTTGTTGCAATCGCCTTAATTTCAGAGCAATAACTCCTGTTTATCAATACCCTTGGTAAGTTATTATTATTAAGATCTACCTTAATATTACCAAATTTATCAATCTTCAAATAAGCATCAGGAATAATCGTTTGAGCAGTTTTTATTTCATAATCTGCAATTGGTTTTGGTTTTAATAATTTGATATTTGCAATGATTCGTTTTAACTCATTAACATCTTCAATTTTAGCCATTTTCATCAGTTTCTTCATATCTCCCTTGGCTAAAATTTCTAAATTATCAATAATAATTTCTGATTTTGGATTCCATTTTCCAATTTCTTGTAATTGTATGTTAAGACTCTCAGATAAATCTTTTGCAAATATTCCACAAGGATCAAATCCTTTCATTGTCTCTAACACAAAAGAAACTTCATTCTTATTACAGCCAATTTTATCAGCTACTATAGCAATGTCTTGCTTAAAATAACCATTATCATCAATTTCTCCCAATATATTATAGGCAATGATTCTATCTTTATTGTCTTCAAATTTAGATATGATTTGTTGCTCAACATCCTTATATAAAGATGGTTTATCATCAGCTATAGTCTCTTCAAAGCTTGGTGTATCATTATTATAGTTATTGCTTTTCTTAATACTCACATCCCAAGCATTATCATGATCATAATCCTGAGATAAATTGCTGTAATCAACTTTGTCATTAAAGCTGTCATCGGTTGTATTATCATAATCAATATCAGTTCCAACCGATTCTATTTTATTATCATTTTTTTCTTGTTGAAATATGTCTGTAGATTGCGAAAAATCATCAGAAAAATCATCAATATTTGATTCTTTTTCTCTTTTCTCTTCATATTCGCTTAAAAGATTCTCTTCTTTTTCTAGAAATGGATTTTGTTCTAGTTCTTTCTCAACAAAATCCTGTAATTCGATATTATTTAATTGTAATATCTCAATCGCTTGCCTCAAGGTTTGTGTCATAACCAAGGATTGGGATTGTTTTATCTCTAACTTAGGGGCTATAGCCATTTTTATTTATTATCCGTTAAAAAATTCAAGATTAACCAGATAATTTCTTTATCTATAAACTAAATTTCTCCCCTAAATATACCCTTCTTACATCTTCATGTGAAACGATTTCTTCAGGTTTTCCCTCCATAAGTACCATTCCATCATGCAAAATATATGCCCTATCGATAATATCTAAGGTTTCCCTAACATTGTGATCAGTTATTAATACCCCAATACCTTTATGTTTTAAGTGAGATACAAGATCTCTAATTTCTCCAACAGCAATAGGGTCAACACCAGCAAGAGGTTCATCAAGTAACACAAAATCAGGGTTAGATGCTAAAGCTCTTGCAATTTCTAATCTTCTTCTCTCGCCACCTGATAATGCAAGGGCAGGGGTCAATCTTAAATGAGATATAGAAAATTCAGCAAGCAATTGTTCTAATCTTGCATCTTGTTTATCAGTATCATCATAAATAATCTGTAAGACCGCTCTAATATTGTTTTCAACCGATAATGTTCTAAAAATAGATGCTTCTTGTGGTAAATAGCCAATCCCCATCCTAGATCTTCTATACATAGGAAGAGCAGTAATATCTTTTCCATTAATGTGCACATCCCCATAATCAGGAGTGACAAGCCCAGTTACACAATAAAAGCAAGTTGTTTTGCCAGCTCCATTTGGCCCTAATAATCCAACAGCCTCACCTTTTTTGACATTTAAGGAAACATTTCTAAGAACTGGTCTGTTTTTATAAGACTTACCAAGATTAAAAATCTCTAACCCAGCATTAGACGAAACAATCTTAGTTTTTTTTGCATCTTCAAATTTTTTTACATTATCCATATCATTTGCTCAAAAATAAATTACGAAATCTTAGTAACTATATTAAAATCAAGAGATTAATAATCTCCTAAATTCTAAAAGTCAAATTTTATTCCTTATTATTTTTGATCCTCCTTAGGTTTGAATACACCTTTTACTCTATTTTTCTCACTAGCAAATAACTTACTAATACCAGTATTTAGGTTAATTTTAGCATATCCACCTTTTAAGTTATTCTTTTCTTGCTTAATCTCAACATCACCACTAACCGTAGCAACACCTTCTTTTACCATATAAAGACCTTTGTCTCCAGTAATAGTTTCAGTAGCAGTCTTAATTTTTACATTTCCAAAAACTTCTACCTTGTCGATATCTTTATTTTTACCATCAGTCTTAAAGAAAATAGTCATAACATCTGCAAAAATATCATTTCCTTCTCTTTTAGCGTGAGCATTCCCCCTAGCAATAGCTTTGTTTTCATTCAAATAAAGCTCAATTATATCATCCGCTAATATTTTATCGCTACCAGCAATAATTTTAGCAGGCTTTCCTTTTAGAAACATTATACCTTTTTCAATATAATAATCTGCATCATCAGCATATGCCTTGGATTCTAGATCATTTATATAAACATTATTTTCAGATTTAACTCTATAGACTTTGCTGTTGCCATCAGTTTTTTTGTCGCGATAAAAAGCAGAAATCTTATCAGCTACCAAAGTCATATTTTCTCTAACTGCTTTAGCGTTACCAACAGCCACCATTTTTTGAGCATTTTGATGCCATTCAATCCCATTATCAGCAGTGATCTCAACATTTGCAGCCATAGCATTCATCGAGAAAAACACCATCGTCAATAAAATAGTTACAAACTGTTTATTCATGATTTACTTATCCTTATTTAACCCTTCTTCAAAAATGATCATTCTTGCCTTATCTCTAAAGATAAAAATATTTTTATCCATAAAGAATTCAAATCTATTAGAATCTATTACTCCAAAATCACCTTGAACATGAACTTTATTATCACCTTTTGCATATTCTTTTGCAAAATCAAATTTAGCAGATTCTGTCTCTAAACTAGTCCCTTCATTAGAAAAAATCGTTACCTCATTTATCAAATCAACTATATTATTATTTTGATCAAAAAAACCTTTTTTAGCATCAACCGAATACCAGTTTTTTTCATCCATTGGGATATTAGATTTAGGTTCTATTAATTCCATAATATTTGAGCCAGCCTTAATTTCAATAGCTTCTAATGCTCTAACATTAAAGACATTATTTTTAGAATCATTGCCTACAAAATTAGGGTTAAGCATTCTAAGTTTTTCAGCATTGCCGAATTTTGGTGTAGCAATACTTAGTGAAAATTTAGCAGTTTCATCCTTTAATTTTGGCATGATAATCAGTAAACCACAAAGTAATGCAGCAACAACAGGTAGCAAGATTTTTAACCATCTTACAATATCACTGTAATCTGCATTTTTGGTTTTTTCTATAATCGAATATGGCTCATATTTTTTAGAAAAAGCCACATTCTCTATTTGCTTCTTTTTCAAATTAAGCCACTCCAGCTCTTAAACAATCATGTAAGTGTAATAATCCAACAGGGACTTTATCTTTTTCAACAAACAGACTGGTGATTTTCTTATCATTCATAAGTGCTAGAGCCTCAGCAGCCAATACATTTGGTTGAATAGTTTTCGGATTCTCAGTCATTATGTCTTCAACTTTTGCTGACATGAAATTTTCGCCCATATGTCTTCTTAAGTCACCATCGGTAATAACCCCAATCAAGCTACCAGTATTATCAACAACACCAACACAACCTAAACTTTTTTCTGTCATTATAATAATTGCTTCTTGCATAGAGGTTCCGATTTTTACAAATGGTAAATCATTACCAACATGCATCAAGTCAGATACTTTTTGTAATATTGCTCCAAGTTTTCCACCAGGATGTCTTTGTTTATAGTCTTCTTTAGAGAAGCCTTTTCGCTCCAATAAAGCAATCGCTATTGCATCACCTAATGCAAGTGTAGCAGTTGTTGAAGATGTTGGAGCCAGTCCCAATGGGCAAGCCTCACCATTATCAGGTAATTTAAAAATATAATCTCCAGCTTTACCCAATGTACTATCAGGATTTCTAGTCATTGCAATAAGGGTAATACCATATCTTTTACAATATAATAAAATATCAGATAATTCAGTAGATTCCCCACCATTAGAAATGGCAAGAACTACATCATCTTTTGTAATCATTCCCAAGTCCCCATGGCTAGCTTCACCAGGGTGAACAAAGAAAGAAGGTGAACCAGTAGAAGCAAGTGTTGCAGCCATTTTTTTACCAATATGACCAGATTTACCCATACCAGTTACAATAATTCTTCCCTTTATATTTTCCATAACATCCAATGCAGTAATAAAATCATTACCTAAACCATCAGACATAATTTGTAATACTTCAATTTCAGCTGCTAATGTTCGCCTTGCACTAGCAATATCTTTATTAATATTTTCCATAATTATTTTTAACTCCAAATTATTATTTTTTTGGTTGAGAGTTCATAAGGTCTTTTATTACCTTGTGAGGTGCTTTACTTGTACTTCCATTTGCCCATCTATGATAAGCAACTTCCCAGTTTTTTACACCAGAAAAATAAGGTGAACCCATCATCAACCATTTATAGTCTTCTTGTTTTACATGGATATAAACATCATTATAGAAAAATACAGCCTTAGTTGCGATGTTTGAGTTATCTTGACCTGGTTTGGTTTTTAGATCTTTTTCCATTTCATAAAATTGATGAATTTCTTTTTCAAATTTCTTAAACATTATTTGAGCTTCAATATCCTTAGCCTCTTTTATAGAAAGTTTTGCATTTGCAATGCCGCAGCTAAAAAATATTAAAGTGATTATTAAAAAAAGTTTTTTCATAAATAATCTCCTAATTAAATCTCTTTCTATTTAGGGATTATAAAGAGTTTTTACAAAAAATAAACTATTATTTTAGTAAGTAAGATTAATTCCAAAAACCATAGGAATAAGAAAGCAACGTTCCACCAAGAATTATTCTATAAATTACAAAAGGTGTGAAGTTAGACCTTTGTAGCCACCACATCATCACATAAATAGATAAGATGCAGAAAATAAAAGAATAAAAGCAAGCGATCATCAAGTCATTCGTCATTAAAATATCTTCATATTCATATATCTCAATACCAATTAAACTTGCTGCTGCAATAATAGTTGGAATTGCTAACATCATAGAAAATTTAGCAGTATCTTGTCTCTCAAAGCCTAAAAATCTAGCTGCAGTCATAGTAATACCAGATCTACTAGTTCCAGGAATAAGGGCTAAAACTTGAAAGAGGCCAATTACAATCGCATCTGTAATTCCAAAATGCTCAATCTTTCTAACAGTAAGAGCCATTTTATCGGCAATAAATAGTAAAACACCAAAGCCCAATATCATCCAGCCTATTAATTTAGTCGATCTAAGAAGGTTAACATCAACATACTCTGTTACTAGATATCCCGCCAAAATAACAGGGAGTGTTCCAACAATTATATACCAAAAAAGTTTACATCCCATGAATTTCTGGTTAGGTATAAAGCCAGATCTTATACTATCTTTAACAATTTTCAATAAATCATCAAACAGATATATAACAACTGCAAATAAAGATCCTACATGGATCGCAACATCCATTGCTAAGCCTTGATCAGGAAATTCAGTAAACTTAGACAGTAATATAAGATGCCCTGAAGAACTAACAGGCAAAAACTCTGTAAGTCCTTGTATAGCAGAAAGCAATATTAGTTGTATATTATCCAAAACTTATCTCCATAAATATCTTATATATATCTAATCACTATTTCAGAGCATTCATCAATCTTTTTTTCAAAGCCAAAGGTGAGATAGGTTTTATCAGATAGTCTTGAATACCTATATCTTTAGCTTGTAATACAGTATCTTCTTTAGTGTCAACTGTTATAATGATAATAGGCACATCCGTATTAGTAATGCCTTCTTCACCATTCCTGACAAGTCTTGCAAATTCAAGCCCTGTAACTCCAGCCATTTCATGATCTAATAAGATCATATCAACATTTTTAGTCTTAATAATATCAATAGCTTTAATTGCTGTATCTGCATCAAAAGAGTTTCTAATTCCAATTTGATGAAGTGCAGTTTTTATTAAAGACCTAGAAAATCTATCATCTTCCAAGATAAGATAATTCATATTTTGAAGTCTTGCTTCATTCTTGCTATTTAGGTTTACATCTGACATTTAAAACTCCAACTAGTCACTTTTTTATAACGGATTATAACAGCTAATCCCTTAAATTTTACTTAAGAGTCTATTTTACTCCAAAGAGATTACCTTGCATAAGATTCATTGGGTCAAACTTTACATTATCAACACTCGATCCAAAATGAAGATGAGGACCTGTTGCTCTTCCTGTTGCTCCAACTGTTCCTATCTTCTGTCCTTTTTTCACCTTTTGCCCAACTTTTACATCAACCTTGTCCATATGAGCATAAATAGTCTGTAATCCAAGCCCATGATTAATCATCACAACATTACCTGTATAAAATAAATCTGTTTGTGATAATGATACTATACCATCTCCACTTGCCATAATATCAGTCCCGGCAGGAGCTGCTATATCCGTTCCAGAATGTGGGTTTTTAGCTTCTCCATTTAAGATTCTCTGATTCCCAAATTCTCCAGAAACTTGCCCATCTTTAATAGGGTTAATAAAACCATTAGCAAAATAGTTATTATATAAGATTTCTTTTCTAGCATTTCTTATATAGCTAAACTCTTTTTCGATTCTCTTTATGCTTTCTTTAGATGGGGTAACTTTATCTTTTTTTAAACCATTAATTCTTTGTATTCCCCACTCTCTTTTTGCAATAGGGATTATTTTTTTTTCATCTTTTGTTGTAATTTTAATCTCACCATCATAATCTCTACCGATTCCAATTACAAACTTTCCTTCATTAGAAATATGCTTATCTTCACCATTAACTTTTACATTATTTATAGTCTTATCTACTTGCCCAATGATAAAACCACCTTGCTCAAATATCCCACTTACTTTTATTTCTCTGGCATTAGCATAAGCCGAAACAAATATAAGCATCAGAACCGTACTACTAAAACAAACTGCCTTGTTTATCATCAATCTCTTTCCTTTTATTTCTCTTTTTTGGTGCTGGTTTTTGTGCTGTCTGAACACTGTTCATATCTGTCTGTAATTCAGCTTTTACATTACCATCATAAAAACTCATCTCAAATTTTGGTTTAATATCTTTTGAACTCATAATAGCATTACCATCATTATCTCTTACCCAAACAAAGCCTCTTTTTAAAGTGTTATCAATTGATGATGCTTCAAGTCTATCAACTAAGTTCTTAAATCTATCATTATTTCTTTCATAAACCTGATTCACTAAATAAGGTTTAATATCTGTCATTTTATATTCAAGCTGTGATAAATAATTATTAAAAGAAGAATTAAATCTAATTAATCTATCATCTAGTTTTTGATCAAAATCAGCTAAAATTTGAGTTAGATTAGGAAGTCCTCGTCTTAATCCATTAATATAATTTTTTTTCTCTTCTAAAAATCTATAAAGATTATTGCTAAGCCTCAAATCACATTCTTTAACCCAAGCAAGCACTTCTTCTCTAACAGGCACAGCTAATTCTGCTGCTCCAGTTGGAGTGGGGGCTCTCAAATCAGATACATAATCAATTAACATTGTATCAGTTTCATGCCCGACAGCTGATATTACTGGAATTTGCGATTCGCTAACAGCTCTAACCACTGCTTCTTCATTAAATGCCCATAAATCCTCTAAACTTCCACCACCTCTTGCTACGATTATCACATCAGGTCGTTTAACTTTTTCACCATCAGAATTTATAAATCCTTCTTCTGGTAAATTATTTAAACCTTTAATTGCTTCTGCAATTTTAACCTCAGCCCCTTCACCTTGAACAGGTGCAGGCCATAAAACAATTTTTCTTGGGAATCTATCACAAATTCTATGCCAAATATCTCTAATAACTGCACCCGATGGAGAAGTAACAACTCCAATAGTCTCAGGCAGATACGGTATTTTTTGTTTTCTATCTTCGTCAAATAAGCCTTCTTTAGCAAATTGTTTTTTTCTCTCTTCCAACAGTTTTAATAATGCCCCAACCCCAGCAATTTCCAAATCTTCAATAATTAATTGATAAGTTGAGCGCCCTTGATAAGTAGTCACCTTACCAGTTGCAATAACTTCCATACCATCTTCTGGTTTTATATTTAATTTTGGTAAAGAATATTTCCAAATAATTGCTGATATTACCGCATTTTCATCTTTTAGTGATAAGTAAATATGCCCAGAATTAGCTCTTGTGATTCCAATTATCTCACCCTTAACCCTAATTTTGCTGAAATTACCCTCAACAACTCTTTTTATTGCAACAGATAATTCACTAACTGAATATTCCTTCTGTTCTTTTTTTTGTGTTGCTACTGATTGAGCTGGCATATTTTCTATATCAAACAAATCTGTCATTTTACATTTCGCTTATTCTTAAAAAAATCTTTTAATATTTGTGAAAATTCATCTTTTAAGGCAGGATAAACATTTACTCGGTGATGGCAAGTATTTTGCTCAAAAAATTTCACCCCATTAATAACTCCGCCACCTTTTTTATCTTCTGAAAAAAAATAAAGATTTTTAATCTTAGACAATGATATTGCTCCAGCGCACATAGTACAAGGCTCTAAACTCACATATAAATCATATCCATCAAGTCTCTTAACACCTAATTTTTGCATTGCCTCTTTTATCACTATCATTTCCGCATGAGCAGTAATATCCTTTAACTCTTCGCATCTATTGTGATTTTCTGCAATTATCTCACCAGTTTCAGGGCTAATAATCATAGCACTAACAGGTACCTCATTTCTTGTTGCAGCAATCTTTGCAAGCTCTAATAATTTTGTTATCAACTCATTATTCATTTGTTTACATTACTTTATAATTCATTTAATTTAGAAGACATAATGTTTATATAACAAAATAAAAGGGTATTCAAATGTTATCTCTCCTAAAAGAAAAAATTATCATAATGTTTAAAAAAACTAATATTACAGCTTTAGAGCTATTCAGAATTATGATACCAATCATTTTGATTGTAAAAATCTTACAAGAATTAGATTTAATAAAATATCTAGCCTATCCATTCTACCCAATTATGGACTTAGTAGGACTCCCATCAGAAACAGCTCTTGCTCTAGTCGCAGGTATTGTAAACACTAACTATGCAGGTGTGATTGTTTTAATTTCTTTAATGGATAGCATAGACCTTACAACAGCCCAAGTTTCAATATTTGGTATTATGTTACTATTTGCTCACGGACTTCCTGTAGAGCTTAGAATTGCCCAAAAATGTGGAGTTACTGCCAGATCACAATTCTTCCTAAGAATTCTATCAGCAGTCGTAATAGGTATTATATTAAATAGCTTTTTCACTAACTATAATATCTATCAAGAACCTGCTAAAATTTTGATGAATGTTGCAACCCCAACTTCAAGTATCGCTGCCTGGTTAATTTCTCAACTTTATAACTTAGCTGTTATTTATGGGATTATCTTCGCCCTAATTATCTTAATGGATATTTTAGATGAAACTGGAGGATTAAAATTAATTAATAAAATTCTTTATTACCTATTTCGATTCGTTGGTATTGGTGACAAAGCCATCACTCTAACAGTTATTGGAATGACTATTGGTGTTTCTTATGGAGGTGGATTATTAATTCAAGAAGTAAAAAACAATAAAGAACTAGATAGAAAAGATGTATTTAATTCATTCTCGTTAATGAGTTTAAGTCACAGTTTAATTGAAGGTACTTTAATTGTCGCCGTAATTGGTGCTCAATTCTCAGTAATCCTATGGGCAAGATTGCTATTCACCTTTGTCGTAATTTCAATTCTTGCAAGAGTTATCAATGCGGTATCTAGTCCAAAATTCCTAAAATTATTCTTCAAGACCAAATTTTAGGAGTCATAGGACGATTATGTTAGCCGATACCATAGTCATAGATAATGAAGTCAATATTGCCGGCTATAGAGTTAATGGCTCAGTCCTTCAATATATAAAAGAAGCTAGCATCTTAACAGGTGTTAGCTTTAAATATTTATTAGCCAAAGCAGGACAAGAAAGTGGCTTTAACACTAAAGCAAAAGCCAAAACCTCCACCGCCACAGGTATTTATCAGTTTACCGAAAATACCTGGCTCCAATTATTCAAAATATATGGTGATAAATATGGCTATGGAGAATTGACCAAAGAAGTCTATCGTGACAGAAGGGGTAGATATAGGGTTACCAGTAAATTATATCGCAAATCCATACTAAATCTTAGAAATGATGTAAGAATCTCATCTTTATTAGCTGCTGAATTTGCCAAAGAAAATAAAAGCATTTTATCTTCCGCCTTAAATCGTGAAATATCATCTGATGATTTATATCTAGCTCATTTCTTAGGACCAGGTGGCGCAGTTAGACTATTACAAAAAGAACTTAGAAATAAAAATTTCAAAGCTAAAGACTTATTCCCTGAAGCTGCCATTGCTAACATCAGGGTTTTTTATAAAAATAATGATATGGAACCCAGAACTGTTAGCGAAGTTAGAAAGTTTTTATCAAAATTATTTCGAAAATCACTAAATAATTATACTAATCTTCCACCTAATTTTTTAACTCATATGGTATCTACTATCCCTAAAAAAATTGAAGAACTAAAACAAGATGAAATTGAGAGAGAAGCCAGAATAATCACTACCCAAGAAACAATTTGGGATGAAAAACCTGCAAAAATTGATTTAGAAAAAAGAATAGAAGAAGAAAAAGAGCCTGAAGTTAAAATTGCGAAGAAAATTGTTTTACCTAAACCAAAACCGATAGTCAAAACCAAACCAATGGCAATGATATCAGTTCCTCTCGCCAAACCAATATTAGAAGAGAAACCAAGATCTCAGACCAAACCAAAAATAAAACCAACTATTACTGCAAAAACCTATACCAATAACTATAAAAATCTTGCAAATTTTGAATTAAATGATATGTCATTTGATATTGTAAAACAAATTATAAAAAAACAAGACAGGCAACAACCATATAAAATATCCTATGTTACAGGTTTTGAAGAAAATACTGTGATTAATAGTTATAAAAACCAATATCGGTTACAAGAAAATAAATCCCGTCTAAATATGATTAAAAATTTAACTAAGTTAGAAGAAAAATAATGGAAAAAACACAAAGAATAGCAAAAGTAATTGCAAGATCTGGTCTATGTTCAAGAAGAGAAGCCGAAGAACTAGTAAAACAAGGTCGTGTCGAAGTAAATAAAGAAGTCTTAGAAAGCCCAGCTTTTAATGTAAGCTCTGGTGATGATATTAGAGTCGATGGTGAAAAACTCCCAAGCAAAGCCAAAACCAGATTATGGCTCTATCACAAACCAACAGGGTTAATCACCACCCACAAAGACGAGAAGCAAAGAAAAACTGTTTTTGAAACCCTGCCAGATAATATGCCAAGAGTAATATCAATTGGCAGATTAGACCTAAATTCTGAAGGTCTTTTGATTCTTACTAATGATGGGGAATTATCAAGAAATTTAGAACTCCCATCAACCAAATGGGTTAGACGATACAAAGTGAAAGTAACAGGTTTTGTTGATGAAAAGAAATTAGCCGATCTTAAAAATGGTATTGAAGTTGATGGTATCAAATATGGTTCAATTGATGTGCAAATTGAAAATCAATCAAAATCTATCACTTGGCTTTTGGTCTCTCTAACAGAGGGTAAAAACCGTGAGATTAGAAGAGTAATGGCTCATCTGGGTTTGACCGTTGCCAGACTAATAAGATTATCTTACGGACCATTCCAATTGGGTAATCTAAAACGCGGTGGAGTTAAAGAAGTTCCATATAAAACCTTAAAAGAGCAATTAGGTAAATTATTAGGAGATTAAATCTTGCGAATAATTGGCGGTAATAATCGAGGCAAAAAACTCTACACTCCAGAAAATGAAACTATCAGACCAACCACTGATAGAACCAGAGAAGCTGTCTTTAATAGTCTAGTCCATAATTATTTAGCAAAATATTTAAATACTAATAATTTCCTTGATATTAAGCTTTTTGACTGTTTTGCAGGTACTGGTGCTTTTGGTTTAGAAGCCTATTCAAGAGGGGTAAAAGAAGTTTTATTCTATGAGAAAAATCCCGCCAATATGCGAGTTTTAAAAAGAAATATAGACTTATTTAATGACCATTCAAATATCACTATTGAAAATAAAGATGCCACCGAAATAGGCTCACATCATATGGGTAAATATAATTTAATTTTCTTAGATCCACCTTATTATCAAGGCTTAGTAGAGCCAGTCTTAGATAGATTACATAAATTTAATTGGTTAGAAGAAAAAACTTTAATTATTATTGAAAAAGAAAACAATGAAGTCATCAATACCCCAGATTTCATAGAAGTTTTAGCAGAAAAAAAATACGGCAAAGCCAGCATTCTCTATTGTTTGTATAAATCATAGCCTTAATTACCACTCCATTAACGGGGCGTCATTCCTGCTTGTTTAGTAGTTCCTGCGAAGGCAGGAATCTCCCCCCCACACAAAATACCCTCAATTTGCATTATCCTTAAAAATATGATATACTAATCCTTACGATTGATATACTAATCATATTATTTAGGTTTGAAGTTTAATTAGAGTTTGGGAGTTTTTCCTCTCATCCTCATAAAATATCTAATTATGAAAAAACAAAAAATAACAGCAATTATAGGGATAATCTCTATTTTGCTAAACTTATTATTCTTCTTATTGGGCTGTGTCTGGTATTATCAATATCTTACTAATAATATGTTGCCAGCCCAATCATCTCTCACAGTTATAATTGTGGGGATGTTGTCTAGTGTGAGCAGTGGCATATGGAGAATAATTAGAAAATAAACACAAAAGGAGTTCGGGTAAATATTTTCGAGCTCCTTTGTTTTTAAATATTTTCATTCATGATTAGTTTAACTAATGATATAAATTAATAAGCTATAGCTTTGCCAGTTTCTTTATCAACCGCATAAACATCTCTCACCATATTGCCATCTTTGTCCAATCCCATATTATCAGGCATAATCTCTTGATAAACAAATCCCAGCATTGGTATGTGAGTGATTAATATATTATCTAAATAAAATCTATTTTCTTGAATATTAATTGAGCCAATAAATTTCTCATTTTTTACCTTTTGCTTTAATACTATTTTTGCAACTGAATAATCTTTTCTCTTTATTATATCTTTATTTTCAAATGACTTTAAGGTCTTAAATATTCCATCAATTTCTGTGGATAGAACAATCATCGGTTGGAAATAATCATCAATCGCCATAGCTCCATTGGCTTTTAACTTCATTGGTTCCCAATCAATCAACAGTTCTTTTATATCAACACTACCGCCAATATCCCTCCATTCATCCATTGATATTCTAGCTCTCTCCAGTCCAATATCACCCAAAATTTCAGCATTTACAAAAATATTTTTAATATTAGATGATAGCGGATGGTTGGTTGATTTCGCCAAATCAACATCTTTCACATCAATTAATAAATCATAAAATCTCGATAATGGATCAACATTATATTCTGCAGTTTTTCTAACCGCCATATTGATTTCTTTTAAATTACAAATATCATCAATTGCTAGGTTTTCAGACATAAATATCATTTCTCTAATCATATGATTATTATGAAATCTAAGTTTTAGTTCCATATTTTCTGAATTAATTTTATGTTTTTTCTTATCAACAATAAATAATTGCCTATTATCAGGTCTAATCTTAATCACATTTGGATTAAGAATAAAAATAGAGGCTTTAATTTCAGGAGTTGCATATTGCCAGCTAGCATTTTCTCTTAATACACTCACTCTAAAATTTTTGAGCTTAACCTTAATAACAGGCGACATCGCATTAAAAGAAATTTCATCAAAAGAAACCCTATACCCGTCTCGCTCAAATTGGGCTATAGCATTTTGTATATAATTATCTAAGATTTTTGAGATATTAATTCTAGCATTGAAAAAATATATAGCCATCCCCAAAACTAAAACAGAAATAGCTGCTAACACTACATTCTTTTTATATTCTAGAAATTTTTCATATATTTTTCTAAACATTAAATTACTCGCTATTTGTTTCCTTTAGCTTCATCATATAACTCTAATGATTTTTTTTCAATTCTGTTTTTAAGTTCTTCTAAAAATTCTCTTTTTTCTAAATTTTCAGGCATCGCAGGCAAAAATTCAATCACAACTGTACCAGACTTTTTCATATATGATTTCTTCGGCCAAAATACTCCAGAATTTATAGCAACAGGTACAATCTTTGCATCCATTTGATTATATATCATAGATATTCCAGGTCGATATTTTGTAGATTCACCAGGCTTTGTTCTTGTTCCCTCAGGAAAGATTAAAACACTTCTACCCATATCCAAAATTCTTTTACAGCCTTTTATTAATTTTCTCATAGCTGCTGCACCAGAGCTTCTATCAATTGCCACACAGCCATAGGTCATAATTCCCCATCCAAAAATAGGCACATATGCAAGCTCTTTTTTTAATACATAAGTCCCACCCTTAACAATTGCCGCTAATAATAATGTTTCCATAGCCGATTGATGTTTTGAGGCATAAATGCAAGGCTCTTTTAATATATTTTCAGATCCTCTAATTTCTACTTTAATTCCAGCGAGTTTTTCCATCAAGAATACCGTAATCCTACAGCCATACCAACCAGACAGCATTGCTAATCTTTGATTCCAAAAGAATATCAAAATAAAAATACACATAATTGGCAGTGATGTATAATATCCAATATTAAAAAGTGTCGATCTTATAAATCTCATTTTCTTAAAACTCCAAATTTAACTTCGCATAAATAATTAAAAACTTTGTATATTCAACTGCAATCAAAGCGGTTGTTGCAGGAGATTCCCACCATTTATCCCTTTTTACGTAATCAGAAAAAACTGGATATGGCTCAATCCTAATTTCTGGCATAACATGTCTGAACTCTAACAAACTCCTAGGCATATGATAGGATGAAGTTATCATTTTAAATGATTTATACCCCTTTTTATCTATCCACTTTTTTGTTTCTCTAGCATTTTCATGGGTGTTATCAGATTTATAATCTAATATAATTTTATTCTTATCAGCATGTTTCACATCATTCGTTTTTAATATCTGCTCTAAAGTGATATGCTCTAAAACCCCAGAGATAAGAAGATATTTACCGTTATTTCTTTCTAACTCTTCTGTGCCTTCTTTTATTCTATTGCGTCCACCAGTCAAAACCACAATCGCGTCAGCTTTTGAGCGAGTATCGGCTTCCATTTTGTTTATCATATTTGCAAAATAAATAAAACCAACCAGCCAAGCACAGCAAGCAGCTATTAAAATATAAAGAAACAAATTTTTTAATTTATTGCTAGCCATATCTATAGCATTCTTTTCAATGTATTTTTAACAGTGTAATAAGCAGTTATCATCGCCAGTAAACCAGAAAAAATTGGAATTAATATAATTAGCAACCAATCAGCAATATGTAATTTCATCTCTGAGATAAGTCCTGCTTCAATATTACCCACCAAATATGCCACACTAGCAATTGCGGGGATTGCTAGTATCAATCCAAATATGCCACCGCAAAGCCCAAGATACATATTTCTTCTACCAAATTGTTGAGCAATGTAGCAATCTTTAGCCCCCATTAAATGCAAAATCTCAATAATTTTTTTATGAACATCAATCCCTGTTCTAGTTGAATATATGATTGTTACAGAGGTTGCAAATATCACCATTAACAAAATAGATATTGCTAATTTTTCGATTCCTTTACCAAGGCTAATTAATCTTTTTAGCCATAATCTATGACTGTCAAGAGAGGCAAGCGGGGCTTGTTCAGATATAGTCATAGCTAATTTATCAATATCCAAATCATATCTATCATCTAGTTTTACATCAATTAACTGAGGTATTGGTAAATCTTCAATAATTTCACTATCGCCAATCCAGGGAATAATTAAATCATTTAATTCTTCTTGATTAAGAGCCGTAGCTTTCACAATTCCCTTGGTGTTTTTTAGTAATTTTAGGGTAATTTCTAACTGCTCTTGATCTTTTTGTTTTGCCTTTGCCTCATCTTTAATAGTCGATGGCATAATCTGCACAGTCAGGCTACCCTCAATATTCTTAGTCCAATCAGATAGCATAGAATTAATGCTAAGCACCCCAGCAATTGTGATAGCTGATAAAAATACCATCAAAGTGACCATCAAAGGCAAGAAAAAGCCAGATGTATCACTTTCAAAAGGGATCTCATTTTTTCTTCTAATATCTACCATTATTCATCAAATTCGTTGTTATTCCATTTTGCAGAGGTATTAAAACTCTAAGCTTTCCAGCATCCAAATGAAGTCTTGGATAATTATAATCTCTTATTAATCTTTCACTATGAGTAGCAATTATTACTGTTGTCCCTCTTTTGTTAAGTCCAGTAAATAATTTCATCAATTTATCTTCAATCTCACTATCCACATTACCAGTAGGTTCATCAGCTAGTAACAAATCAGGTCTATTAATCACAGCCCTTGCAATTGCAACTCTTTGTTGTTCCCCACCAGATAGGGATAATGGTTTAGCATTCATTCTTTTTTCTAAACCAACCCAATGTAATAGTTCAATCACTCTTCTTCTTATCTCTTGCTCACCCATTCCACAAACTCTAAGCGGCAGAGCAACATTATCAAAAGTACTAAGATGGTTTAACAACCTAAAATCTTGGAAGACTACCCCGATTTGTCGTCTTAACATAAATAATTGATTACGGTTAGCCTTATTAATGTCTTTACTAAAAACCTTTACTTTACCCCTAGTTGGAGAAAGTGATAAATTTATCATATTAAGTAAAGACGACTTCCCAGCCCCACTATGACCAGTTAAAAAATAGAAAGATCCATAAGGAAGAGAAAATTTTATGTCATGTAAAACCTCTGGACCTTGACCATATCTAAGTCCAACATTATCAAAATTAATTATGGGTTTATCTTCAAAGTCTAACAAAACTTCTAATTATCCTTTAATAAAATATCTTTTTTCTTTGCTTTAATGCTTTGTAAGCAATATAAATGAAATAAGCAATAATTAAAAGAAAAATATAAAGATTATTAGATTGTAAAATGTATATAGCCTGCCCAAAATGTAAAGCTCACTATAAGATTATGGAATCCCTTCTTGGAATTGATGGGAGAACTGTTCGTTGTGCTAATTGTGAGAATACATGGTTCCAATCTCCAGACAATCCAGTAGAAATAGCTGATGGTGAAAATCCAGAAATCACCGATATGGTTAGCGGAGAAAAAATAACATATGAAAGAAAAGAAACCTCTCTTGATAAGCTAATTAATGAAGATATTAGTATTTCAGCAGCTGAAGAAAAGCCTGAAACTTCCCAAGAAGAAAAAACAGAAGAGATTCCAGGGGAAAAAGCTAAAGAAACTCCTGAAGAAACATCTGAAGAGCCAGAAGTAGAACTTGCTCCAATTGAAGAATTTGATGAAAATGCTAATAATCAAGAAACAGAAGAAGATAAAGAAGTCGAAGAAAATAAAGTATCTCAAGACGATATGAACACTGTTCAGTCGGAAGATAATAAGAACGATAAAGTCAATAAAGACAATGCACTTGAAGAGGACCTTCCAATAACACACCCGTCAGAGGATATTGTTAGTCAAGTACAAGCTGTTTTAGGAACAACTCCAGATACTGATAATACCCCACAAAAAGAGACAACAGAACAATCAACAGATGCTCTTTTTTCCCGAGTTGCAGAAGAACAAGATAATATCGCCAAAGAAAAAGAACAAAAACAAGAAGAAATAAAATCTCAAACTGATAATAGCAAAATTGAAGATGAAGACTTTCCATTCAGTTTTGAAAAAACCAGACAAATCGTAATGGAAATGCCATCAGAAAAAAGAGCTAAAATTCTAAAAGGACTTGGTGCTTTCGCTATTGCTTTCTTATTCATTATGTTTTTTGCTGCTAGATATCAAATTGCTAAAACAATAAGATTCACAATACCTATTTATGAAGCCTTAAATGTTGAGGCTGTAATTCCAGGTGAAGATTTAGAAATCTTAAATGTAACAAGAAGATCTTATGAAGTAGATTTTGAACGCAAAATGGAAATTAGTGGCTTTATCTTTAATAAAACGGAAGATATTCAAGATTTACCTTTAGTAACAGTAGAGTTATTAGATAAAGAAACAGGATACTTACAAGATAAAGAAATCGAGTTAGAAAGAACAGAAATAAAAGCCAAAGAGAGAATAGGGTTTAATATCGTGATTGACACTCCAGCTAGAACTACCAAATATGTGTTAGTCACTTTCAAAAAGAAACCTAAGAAAAAAGACTAATCAGCTAGTTCAAAAATTTCTTTAGCTATCAAATCACCACTAAATACCGTATATAGAATAAATATGATACCATATATAAATAAATATATGTAAATAGGGCTTGTTTTTTTCTTTGATACATATCTAAAAAGCTGATGAAGCAGGGTAATTAGTCCAATTGCAACAATAGCTAAAAATCCGAACCCTAAAACCTCAATTTTATTAATTATAGGGCTAAGAATAGTTTTCAAATTAGCAAATAATGCCATATAAGCAACAACCATTGTCCCAAAACCAATTTTTTTAGTTTCATCCAGCTCATATATTTCACTCATAGTTAGATTGCTAATATTTTTAGTTTTTTTCACCTCTTCTTTTTTTTGTTTTATTCTTTCTGCT
The DNA here is from genome assembly GCA_002410125.1 of Alphaproteobacteria bacterium UBA5343. Lineage (GTDB taxonomy): Bacteria > Pseudomonadota > Alphaproteobacteria > RF32 > UBA5343 > UBA5343. Next base: position 33,663 of record DHQH01000038.1, on the reverse strand, counting down.
TCAATATATCTCTTATTCACATTTTGCTCAATCTTACTCTCCCTAATGCTAGATATATTCTTCTCAAATTTTTCTTCTATTTTACAAATTCCACATTCTTTATTCTTAAAATAAGCATGATCTGGATTATTCTTACAAGGTTTAACTTCATTTAATAATTTCCATAAATGAGTACACCATTCTTTAGCATTTGGACGATTCTCTTTTGTTAAAAAAGCTCTTTCAAATAACTCTTTAGTTTCATCATCAAAATATTTATGAATAGAATAAGGGTGTGGTCTTTGCTCTTTGCATATTTTATTACCATATGGATATAATTTTTTTTCAATCCTATCTTGTATCGTCCCAACTTCATATCCCTTATTGGGAGTACCAGAAAACGGATGTATCCCATTATTAAGTAACTTAAATATCACACAGGCAAGAGCAAATTTATCTTGTTCAATTCCCATTTTTGCAACTGATAAATCCATTCCCTCAGGATATATATATTCTTCACTTACAAATTCTGCTGGAAATCTCTCATTAAAGGCTCCTCCAATCGAAAATCCATCACAATCAACCATTGCTACCATCATATTATCTTTATAAACATGGATATTAGCAGGTTTAAGGTCAATCATATAATGACCTTGATTATGTAAGGCATTCACCATTGAAGCTACATTATAGGTCGCAAATAATCTATGAGAGTAAGATTCGTTAAGACCTAATCTTTTCCTAACTGCCTTTTGCATCAAATGATCAAGAGAAACAGCATTATCCATATTAATAAGCGGCATAATATAACCAACACATTTACCATTATCATCTTCAAGAAGTGCTTCTGGCCATGCTACTTGTACATATTCATTACCATCATTAAGTGCAGGGGGGAATATTGGCTTATTTTTAAGCATTGCCTCAATTTTTTTCTTATAATATTCTGATTTTGATTCGTCATGAAAGATTTTAGCAACTGATTTTTCTTCACTCGCATTAATTCTAATTGAGCCAGCTGCTCCACCTTTATGTATAATCTCTCCTAAAAATATAGGATATTTAGTGCCATCCGCTAATTTTGCAATATAACTATCAATCATAATCTATCCTAAAAACTTTGCCCAGAATAAAGTCTTGTCATCACCATTAGCAGCTCTTGCTTCTTTTGAATTAAGAGTATTCGCTAATGACTTGCTTGACTTATCTTTATTGTTATTCATCAAAAAATTAATTATTGGTTTGGTAAACCCAGTCTGAATATGCTTATTATCAGGCTTTATCGCAAAAGGAGTAACTCCATCACTCATCAGTATAAAATTATCACAATCTTTAATATTTTTAACTCGAAGTAAATCTTTCCAATTTTCCATAGTATAAAAGAATGTTTCATTGGAAAAACTACCATTTTGCGGGCGACTTAAAACTTGTTTTTCAGAAATGATTGCTCCATCTCCGATTTGAAATACTACTCCTTGCTTACCATTAAAATAAGCTCCAACAATTGTTGCTGCATAATTTTCAAGCTCTTTTTCGCACTTATCTTGATTTGTTTTGTGAAAAACCAGTTTTTCTCTTGCAACTTCAATTGCATTGTAAATTTCATTTATAATGTCTTTAGCTGATTTTTTAATGAGAATATCGCAAATTGTTTCGCAAATAATCTTAGCCCCAATCTTACTTTTTTCAGAGCTTCCAGCCCCGTCAGCAAGACAAGCAACTAATCTATTTTTATTATTTTTATAATAGTAATAATCTTGGCATTCTTGCTTTTTCTTCTCATGAAGAGGACCTTTCACACTCGCCCCAGCAATTTTCCAACCCTTTTGCCTCATCTATAGATTATCCCATTCCTCTGTTGCACCTAACTGACTATCAATATTCGGTGCCGCTTTTGAAATACAAGATACACTACGAGATAACCATAAGAAAAATTCTGTAAATCTAAGTCCATTTAATCTTTTTGGGCTATTAGTTGAAAAATGAGCTAGTTTTTCTAGTTTTGCATCTTCAGTTCCAACTGCATGAATAACCACTTTTTTATTTTTTTGAGCCTCAACACACATTTTAGCCGATTCTTCCCAATCATAATCAGTAGGCTCACCATCACTAATCATAAAAATCCAAGGTCTTTTAGATGTAATACCACAAGCATCATAAATTGCTTTTTGCTCCTCAATCTTCTCTAATGCTAACTTCATAGCATTACCAATTGGAGTAAGTCCCCCAGCTTCCATTTTTGGAGCTCTAAAATTCATCGCATCCATCCAATCATTAGCAACCACAACATCATCTTTATAGCCACCAGCCCTAATGATTAATAATTGCACACGAGAGCTCGCATCAATATCTTCTTTTAGCTCTTTTTCTAATGTTTCCAAGCCCAAATTAAGTTGCTTTATAGGTTCACCTCTCATCGAGCCAGAGCAATCAAGCACTAGCACACAAGGTGTTCTCTCATTAGCATTATTAGCAAACTCCACATAAGGTATTATGCTATCATCATGTTGATTTATTGACATATCATCTCTCCTTTGTTACCATCATAGTCCAATAATGTTAAAAAAAGATTGTTAGAGTAATTTATCAGTGAGTAATTTTACAAAGAAATTTACCAAAAGACTATTTGATATTTCCTTATCATCCATTGGTATTTTGCTAACCTCTCCAATATCTTTGGCAACAGCCATATCTATCAAGTTAGATTCAAAAGGACCTATTTTTTATTCTCAAGAAAGAACAGGTAAAAACAGAGAAACCTTTAAAATTTATAAATTTAGAAGTATGACTCCTTCAACAGGAGAATGTAAAAATTGTCATAATAAATCAGAACAAGATAGAATTACTAAAATTGGTAGATTTATTAGAAAATATAGAATAGATGAAATTCCTCAATTATTTAATATAGTTAAGGGTGATATGAGTCTTGTTGGACCAAGGGCAACTAATAAAAAATATGGTAAATATTATTCAGATAAATCGTTTACTGTTCGTCCAGGCTTGTTTGGGCTTTCAACTTTAAAAACATTCAAAAAAATATCAAGAAAATTAGCAAAAGCTAAAAATCCTGAAAAGAAATATATATCAAAATATATAGCTAAAAGAGATAAAATTGCTAGATTTTATGCTGATAACTATAATTTATTAATGGATATGAAGATTATATCATTAACTATGAAAGAAGTTTTCTTGAGAGGACATAAGTTAAAACTCTCAAAATCCACTAAACAAGCCATAAAAAAGATTACAAGTAAAGAAAAGATAATGTCTAATAAGAGAGCATATATAGCCACCCAAAAAAGATATGCCCAAACCTCAAATTCCTACCGTATCAGGCAAGATTCATCTAGTAATAAAGACAGATCTAGGGCTTCTTAAAACCATTGTTGGTATGACAATAAAATAGTTTACTTAGCAGGGTATTGATGAGGGTATCCAGAACCAGGAATTAAATCTAAACCAGCCTTTTTACCACAAGCCGATACGAAAATTATTGATATAAAAACTAATAAAATGGTGATTTTTAGCATTTTCATATAGAAACTTCCTTTTTCTTTATGTTATGAATGATATTATATATGATAAAGGGAATAGTTATGCAAGATAATAAATATTTATACATAAACTGGGATGATTTTCATCAAGATTGTAAAAAATTAGCTCAAAAACTAAAAAACACTTATAATATTGGCAATATTAAGGGCTTAATAGCTATCTCAAGAGGTGGTTTACTCCCTGCAGGAATTATCAGCTATGAATTAGACATCAGAAATGTAGAAGCAGTAACGGTTATTACTTATGATGGAGAATCTCAAAGAAATAATAAAGAAGCAGAGATTATATCTTCTCTATCAACTAATGGCGATGGTTATATTATAATTGATGATTTAGTAGATAGTGGTAACACTGTAAATATCTTGAGAGATAAATTCCCAAAAGCAATCTATGCCACTATTTATGCCAAGCCAAAGGGTTTACCAACAACTGATATTTACCAAAAAGAAATGCCAGACAAATGGATTATGTTCCCATGGGACTGAAGCTGAACATCACAGTAAGTTATACGTAATTCCAGTTTATGCTTTGCATAATACCGGAATCTCCCAATAATTCATCTTCTACCTAAACAATTCATCTCCATTCATCATTCTTGTCATTTGCTGATCAATTGTTGTTGCTAGGTTTAAGTTACCACTAGCAATAATACTTCTCATTTGATCCCCTGTTGTTGTATCAGGATTTGCAAAAGCATAAGACAGTCTAGGATATTTTCTACTTGTTCCCTGCAATACTTGATGAACAACCCCCAAAATTCCACGAGCCATCAAGTCATAAGCCAAATCTTCACTCATCTCACCAGCAGAAGCATATTTAACTAAAGAATTTAATGCATCAGATGGATTATTAGCATGAATAGTTGATAATACTAAATGACCAGATGTTGCAGCTCTTAATACCTCACCAGCAGTGTCTGGAGTTCTAACCTCACCAACTAATATATAATTAGGTCTAGATCTAAGAGATGACTTAAGAGCATCTCCCCATTTACCATCAGAAACAGGTGTTTGTTTACAAAGCCCCAAACCACCTCTTTTGGAAGTTACAATCCCATCTAATGGCAACTCTGGAGGATCTTCAATCGTATAGGCATATCCGCCTTCTCTGGTCAAATAAGATTTGAGCAAACTAGAAATAGAAGTAGTTTTACCTTGTCCTGTAGGTCCAGCCCATAAAATCAGCCCAGAAGTTCTATTTAAGGAATATAAATATTTAACAAACGGAGTAGGGAAGCCCAAATCTGTAAAATTAGGCACAGTCTTTGGCATTTTTCTAGAACAATATTGTATACCAGTTGTTGTTAAAGTTCTCTCCACTCTATAAAAATATCCTTCATAATTAAAAGAATAACTAGAGCTTCCATCTGATTCTTGCCAAGTTTTTTCAATTTCTTGAATAAATTTTTCATTATCTTTAGTTTCTGATAACTCTCTTAAACCATGAGGTGTAGTCCCATCAGGAATATATACTTTACCCTCAGGCATCACATAAATATCAGAAAAATCTAAGTCATTAATATATGTCATATTCGCTTTTACTCACTTTTATACATATTCAGTTATAGCAATTACACAAATTATATCTAATAATTTATAAATAAAGAATTAAGACTATCCTT
>DHQH01000038.1:17035-28364 GCA_002410125.1 Alphaproteobacteria bacterium UBA5343 | reverse complement strand
GAATTAAGACTATCCTTAAAAAGAACAACAAAAAAAGCCTCTGATTCCTCAGAGGCTTTGATTTTATTTAAGTTATAACTCTAAAGATTAATAAAATCTTAGAGAAACTGAAGCAAATTCACCATCTGCAACTGTACATTCAGTAACAGCATCAGCAGCAGTCACAGGAAGGTCATCTGTACCACCCCAAGTATAAGTAGTAATTGTACCATCAAGAGCTGACACTGTAGTGTTATCAGGTGCAATCGCAACAGAGATTAAACCAGCAGATTCTGTGCCCCAATCAGCAGAAGCAAGAGACATACAAGCTTCTCTTGGAAGACCTGTTAAGTGAAGATAAAAAGATGAAGCAGCAGCAGCACCAGCAGTATCAAGAGCTGTATCTCCAGAAACAGAAACTCTACCACCAAATGCATTCACGATATGAGTATCAGCAGAACCATCACTAGCAACTAAATCTTTTGGGAACATTTTTGCATTTCTAAGAGATGTTGTATTAAGACCTTCATAATCTGCAGAAGCACCATATAATGTTCTAATATTATTAACAACAGTCATAATAGCATCTTGAGTTTTACCAACTTTAAATTTTGCCATTGCTTTTGAATATCCAGCGATACCACCAACAGATAGCACACCAACAATTGCTAAAACACCAAGCATCTCGATCATAGATCTACCAGCTTGATCATTTTTATAAGTAAATTTTTTCATAATCTTTCTCCTAATATAAGTTCAACCCATAATTTAATTCTAATTCATTACTATATGATTAACAATCTTATCTTTAGTCATATAATTATGCAAAATATTATAACTTCTTATAAACAAAGTTATATATCATACTCATTATCCCATAGAGTTAGTGATTTGGTCTTGCATTTCAAAAACTCCCATTACTGCCCATGCAATAATACCACCAACAGCCAAAATTGCAGCCATATTAAGTACAGATGCTCTTTGGGCAATGGTTTCAACACTTTCCTCTAGCCATTCATTTGCCATTTTATCCAATGCATCTTCAAAACCATCTAATTCTGAATAAACTCTTAAATCCCCAATTACTTCATTATCAGGAAAACCATAATCAGTCTTAAATAAAGCTTCACCCAGGTTATCACCATTATTAATATAAACCAATGCTCCATCAATTCTTTCTCTTAAATATTTTGAAGAATCCCCTCTTAAAGATCTTAAAGCACTAGAAACAGGTGTCCCAGCCTTAACTAAAGCAGCCAAAGCAAGTAACCAACTCACCCCAGTAAACACTCTATATAGGTTCCAAGGTGGAATATTATCAAATTTTGCTCTGAGTTTTCCTTTCCATCTTGGAAGAGATAAAGATATAAGAGTAAAACAAATAGGCAAGAATGCAAAAGCAATTATCCAATAATCTCTAATCCAATATGATAAATCTACCAGATCTTTAGCAATCCCCCGCCACTGAGTATCGGGAGCCGCATCAATCATCGGTGGTACCATATAAGACCCAATCGCATAAATAATTAAAACCGCCATCATCATCAAAAATGCAGGATAAGCAATAGCACCAACCACTGGTCTAATCATACGAGTGCTACCTTCAGCCACTTTAATAAGGTTTATTAAAGCACTCTCAAGATCAGATACATCACCAACTGATAGCATTAACCTTTCCCTTGCAGGGGCCCAGCCTCTTAAGGCATTAGAAAAAGATTCACCATTTTGTAAGGCTCTAGCCCAACAAGTAACAGCAATAGCCATTGGTTCATTAGGGCTTTTACCACCATTAGTAATAGAATCTCTAACCCTATCTAAAGCATCCATCAAAGAAAATCGGTTTCTAAGAAGAGAAGCTAGCTTTTTATATATTTTAAGTCTAGTTTGACTAGATAAGTTGCTTGTAATTCTTGCATAATATTCCTCAACAACATTAAGCCTTCTCATTGCTTTTTGTAATGTTGGATTCATTTTTTTATTCTTCGCCATTTTGCTAATTCCTTCTAATAAACAGGTCTTTGATCAAGAAGTCCGCACCATCTTTCAACTTCTTCAATATCAATATAGCCTCTAAGCATTCTCTCAATAGCGGCATCTTTCATAGTTCTACCATTCAAATCACTAGTCCAATAATCAATCGCTTTTCTAGTTTCTCCACCAATCATTAGCTCCAAAAACATCGCATCTGGTAAAATAATTTCACCAACAACCATCCTACCACTAATTCCACGATAATCGCAATATTTACATCCAGGGCCTCTTAAAAATGCTTGTTCAACACCAAAATCACCTAATGCAGTTCTAAGTCTTTTAACAGCTAAATGATCTAAATTTTCCTTAGCTTGGATCCTACAATGAGGACATAACTTTCTAAATAGTCTTTGTGATACAAGTCCTTTAACTAGTTCAGGATCATTCAACTTAAATGGTTCAACACCCATATCCCTAAGTCTAGTTAAAACCGCAGGAGCAGAGTTTGCGTGTAGAGTTGACCATACACCATGCCCAGATAAAGCACCTTTGAATGTAAGTTGAGCTGCAGATAATGAACGAATCTCACCTACCATCAAAATATCAGGATCTGAACGAAGAGCAGCCGAAAGAGCTTTTGTGAATTGCTCATCTTTCTCATCTTCACTATTAGCATTTGTAACAGGCATTTGTCGTGCACCAGGAATTGGATATTCAGGAGGATCTTCCACTGTAATTAGATTTACTTCAAAATTTCTGTCTTGTAAAAGACTAATCATATTTCTCTGTAAGGTTGTAGATTTACCAGAACCAGTAGGTCCAGCCACAATCACCAGTCCAATAGGAATAGCCCTCAAACGATAAAACATCTCTGCTTCCATCTCGGTATAACCAAGAGTGGTCAAGTCACCAGAATGCTCAGGATCTTCATCAGCATACAAAAGCCTCATAACCACATATTGAGAACCAAATGCAATCGGATTAAATTGCAAACGAATAGCCAGCACATTTGATGGCAGCATTAGTCTACCCTTAGAACCACGAAGAGGGGTTTTACCTAATTTTTGTGCTGCTTGATATTCATTTTGAGCATAGTTAGCATCAGAAATATCAGAAGAGGCAAAGGCAGCCCTTACAAAGGCTTCACCCCATTCTTTATTATATTCCATCTCAGTTTGCATCATACCATTAACCCTGAACATAATCTGAGTATGATCAGCCACCACAATATGAATATCAGACACTTTCATCGCAGCCGCCCTTGCAACAACTGTTACAAAGTCTTTCTGCATTTGTAGCTGCTCTTCATTATCATTAATGGTAACTTTGCCTTGGCTTGCTTTTTTTTCAAATTCATAAACAGCATTAATCAATGCCATGTTTACATATTCAGGCTTACCAACTTGTAATCTTCTTTTTCTAGCCAAAGATTCAAAACTAAGCACTCGCCCATCAAATTTATGAGTTTCAGATACAAGAAACCTTCCATTTGAAAATAAAGCAAGTAACCCCCTAGTATCTTCTTTAATACTAAGGGTACCATCTGTTGCTGTTATAAGTTCATTACCTTTAGAAAATAGAGCTTCAACTTTTTCTTTTAAGTCGCTTCCCTCTAGTTTTTTAGAGCTGTCATCTTGACTATCAACAGGTTTTTGTTCCGATCCTTGATTAACAGGAGGTTTCATATTTTATCCATCCCTTTTTTCTAGCTCTATTTAACAAGCATACTATCTCTAATTTCTGGAACATCATTCATAGTGTTAACGCTCTTCATTTTAGCAGATACTGCAGAGTTACTACTACTACGTTTTGTTGTTCTATTAGTTTTAGTGCTATTTCCTGAATTAGGTTCTTTATCTAATACACCACCTGCAGGGAATGTAATATCTTCAATAAGTCCACCATATTCAACTCTTACAAAGGTTTTGCTAATTTGAATTACTTCATGTCCAGATTTTAAGATAGTACCAATTTTCACATAAAAAGTCTTACCCTTTTTACTAATAAGTTTGGCTATCAGATCCTCTCCAGTTCCCTTAACTTCCAAAACAGCATATAAATCTTCAATAGGCTTTAACTTAATACGCTCTTCCCTAGTTAGGGTTTTCTTTTTAGCAAATGGATTAGCTCCTTTTTTATCTTTTGCATTAGCCTCAGCGACCTGTCTAGCGAGTCTTTCTTCTCGACTAGTAATCTCTCTTTCCATTTTTTCTAGTCTTTTTTGCTCTTCATTAATTTTCTTCTTCAATTTCCTAATAGCGATATTTCTATCAATTGCAGTTTTATTAAGAGAATCAAGTTTAGTTTTGAAATCTTCTGCTAAAGCTTTTTGTTCAGAAATAGTTTTATCAGATTTTTCTTGAACTTCTTTAATTCTTTCAATCCACTTCTTATCTTTTTCTAATGCTTGTTCACGATATTCCTTCAAGATAGAATGCTCTTTTTGTTTTTTTAGTTGTAATTCCATCTCTTTTTTCTTTCTCTCAGCCTCAAGTTTAAGCTCTTCTTGGGCTTGCTCCCACTCTATTTGTTTCCTTTTTGCTTCTTCTTTTTTTTCATTTTCTTCATCAATAGCCATTCTTCTTTTAGCTTTTATAGCTTCAATCTCATTTTTAATACTTTCTCTTTTGAGTTGTAAGTTAAGTAAAGCATTGTGTTTTTCAATATCAGACATTTGTTTGAAAACATTATTATCCAAATTCTCAATCAAATCACTATCCATTGCAAGACCATCAACTAGCTCTTCACCTTCACTAGCTAATTCTTCACTAGTATCATTAAATACTTCAGCACTTAAGCCTTCTTCTTCAGAAAGCTCATCTGCAATAGCTTCAATATCATTAACATTCTCAACATTTTCTTCTACTTTTATTGCTACAACCTCTTCAACTACAGGAACCTCAATACTCTCATTAAACAAATCGTCAAACTCATTTTTTGTTTCTTGAGAAGTTTCTTTTATTTCTAAGGTTTCATCAAAAATATCTTGAGTTTCTGCATCAAAGTCAGGGGCTATGACTTCTTCTACAGTTTTTTCAATTTTTTCTTCTTCAATTTTGATTTCTTTAACATCACTTGTAACATCAGTAATTAGTTCAACCTTAACGCTTGCATCTTCCTTTTTAGGAGTGATAACCTCTTTAACATTAACCTCCCTAACTACCTCTTTTTCTTTTTTGATCTCAGGAACAGGAACTATTTTCTTTGTTTTAATTGCAGGTTCGTCAATCTCTTGCTCTGTTTGAACAATCGGAAATTCTACTAAAATAGAATCATTTTCTATTCCATTTGCCATCACTGGACTCACAACACCTAAAACCAATGCAAAAGTCACTACGAATTCAATTTTATTTATATTTTTATAAAACATATATTTGCCCCTCATATCCCCAAGTTTTATTTTCTGGATCATATTTTATATACTGCAAATGCAGCCCTGAAAATTTTGATAATAAATCTACCCATAAGCTAGGGTCATGTTTAGATGTAAAACCAAATTTTACAGCTCGATATATTCTATCTGTCCCCGGTTGATTTGGGTTAGCAACCTTAATTGTCAAATCAGCCAAAGTAATTGGTTGCCCAATAGATTGGAATAAATCATTAATAAGTTTAACCATCTCTTTTTTCCCTAAAGTAGGAGGAGATAGTTTAAGTTCTGCTTTTTTATTGTTAATAATTGCAACAAGATTCTCACCATCAGCAGAAAAAGCCTTCGAAAGAAAATTAATTTTCTTATTTGCAAAACTCTCATCTAACCAATGAATCCTGCCCCACATTCTAGACCAGTTAACAGATATGGAATCATTACTACAGGTAAAACTACCATTTCTCCAACCAGGCGTTGGAATAAGATTTAGGCTATATATATTTTTCCAGCAATTATCCAACATACTCGCCGTATCTGGTATTTTTTCCCATGGTTTAACCTCTGGTATAACAGCTTTTTTTGCAATCTTCCTCTTAACAGGTACAAATACAGGTTTCTCAGGTTTACTAGAAAAGTCAAATATACCAAGAAAGATTTTAACTAATAACCAAAGCCCAATAATAGCAGCAATACCTATAATAGCGAGTAGTTTAGCCCCCCTTAAACCATATATTTTTTGCAGCTTAATTTGTTTTGATGATTTTAATAACCTGTTTAAATCAACTTCAACAGTTCCCTCAATTCCCCATTCTTGTGGCGCAACTTTTATGCCCCAGTCAGGCACCGCCATCATTGAGAAAAAGGCCCTTTGAGCATCTTCTTCATTTAAGAATAAAACATCACCATCAGAAATAATAATATCATTCCTAATGGCAACATACCACCAACCTTCTTTTACTTTAAATACTCCAACAGATGATTGATGTTCTGCAAAGGCTTCAGATATTGCAATGGCAGCAGATATCTGACCTTTCTTGTGACCATCATCACTAAGCCCTAATCCATATTGAGATGCCACCCCAGGTCTAAGTGCAAATAAATCTGCACCTTCTAATGTTCCCTCACTAGATTCTTTAATTTCAGGGATTGGATCATCGGGATTTTGTAAAGGTTGCCAAAATAGCCCAGTAGCATAGGTAACCCCATCAATATTCATTACAGGACTCCAAGGAGGAGCATCATTATCAGAAAAATCATTATCAGCTTGAATTTCAGAGTCATTACTACCGTCACTCTCTCTCACCTCATTAGGTGAATCAGGAGCTAGTTCTAGCTCTTGCACATCTTCTTGATCAGGTTGAACCTGTTCTGAAGATATGGGAGTTTGTGTCATAGTCTGATCATTTGGAAATTCATCTTCCAAAATCTCATCTAACTCTTCTATATCATCCAATTTATCTTTTTCATCAATCACACTATACTACCTTGTAAAATTACATCATTCTCATTCTATTCTCAGGAGCAAGAGGAGATTCTAATACTTGTGGAGTTAGAATTATAACTAACACATTTCTTTCTCTCTCTGTTGATACATTCCCTCCAAGAGAAGTATTATCAACATCACCAAGACCAGATTTATCTAATGAACTTTTCATTTTCTCATAGCCACTAAGAATTAGAGATTGTCCAGATTTCATTGCAATTTCTTGTGAAAAACCTCTGGTTTCAACCGTTGGTAACTGAATAGTATTACCACCAGTTGTTACCTCATCAAGACTAACAAACTCAGTTAATGTCAAGTTAAACATAACTAGCAATCTACCATGATCTAGCACTCTAGGTAACACTTCCATTGTAAAGCCTGTTTCTAACTCTTCAGTCTCTGTAGAAATATCATAATTTCCTTCCGTTCCAGTATTAGTCTTAGTAACAGATGCAATATAATTTTGTTTCTTAGTTACCTGAACAGGTGCAGGTTTATTATTTAATGTTGTAATACTACTACTTGTAACAAGAGATACATCACCTTGAGTAGAGATGGCTTCAATTATAGCACCAGACCCTTTCCAATAACTGTTTACAGACTCACCATCAACAATACCCCAGTCAACCCCAGGATTTGTACCTGCAGCAGTAAAAGGGCTTCTATAAGCTAAATTTGTTAAACCATCATTAAAAGCAGCATTAAGATCTAACCCATATTTATCTTCATCAGAAAGGGTTACTTGTAATACTTTTACATTAATAGCTACTTGTCGTCCTAATCTTCTATTGTGCTCGTCAACGAACTGAGCTACAGCTCTAATCTCAGGAGGAGTTGCTGTAATAGTTAAGACACCATTAGAATTGTCAACGGTATAAGAGCTAGTTTCAGCTAAAATACTCTCAACTGATTCTTTAATATTCTCCCAAAAATCGATTTCAGCAGAAGATTCTAAAGAAAGTGATGTACCACCACCTTCACCAGAAGATGACCCACCAACTGATGCATCTATAGTTGGTTTTGTTGGTAAGCTATATAAGGTAAATGTTCTAGTTTCATGTCTATAAAATGTAATCTCATTATGAGAGAACTTCCACCATATAGAAAATCTATTAGCAACCAAATCTAATAAACCGCTAAGATTTCCAGAATAAGACACTAACATCTTATCTGGTTCTGTCCAATCCGCATTAACATCACTAGAAGAAGGTTTATTGTTTGCCGCAACTTCTAATGCATCTTCCAATAATTCATCAGAAATCCTTGTTGATATATTAGTTATCTTTGTAAGCAAATCCGTAATTTCATATAAAGTAATAGGTCTATTGCTAACCGCAGTCACTCCATCATCTTGTTCTAATTTCTTAGGTAATGGATCACCATTACTAGCTGTCATACTTTTATTGCCAAGCCAAATATCATCTCTAACATTAACGGTATCAATATGAAGAGGGGCATCAGGTTTTTTAGCTTTTTCCTTAATCTCAACAGCAGTATCTATATCTTGTTCAATAGTACCTTCAATATCTGTAGCAACAGCACATGCTGCAATTATGCTGCAGAATATGATGACTAACGTTAAATTTCTATATAATTTAGTAAGCATTCTCATCCTCCAAGGTTTCTATCACAAGAACTCTATTTCCTTTATAAAATGTAGCAATCGGTGCAGGTTTTGCTCTAGCAAAAGCCCTAATTAAAGCAGCACTAACATCTGTAAATTTACCTCTAAACATCGCACCAGCCTTTAATTTATAATTTCTATTAGTGTTCCACACTAATCTCCAGCCAGACTTATCACTCCAGTTTTCTAGAAGATTTTGCAAATCCTTTCCTTCTTCAGCTAACCAGTCTTCAACAGGGTCTTCGCTGTCACCATCTTCAAGTTCTTCATCTCCATCCTGAAAAGTAATATCGTTAACTTCATCTTCGCTCATTTCGGAATAATAACTATCTTCAGTTATTTCATTTCCTTGAGAAGGTGGTCTTGAGCTAGACAAGTTAGACCCAGCATCCCCATTATCAACATTATGCATATCTTTAGGTGTTCTCTCATCATCATAATATCCTCCAGCAGGAGCAGTGCCACTAGCAGGCATAACTCCACTAGAAACATCTGGCCAAGAAGGTCTAACCATATAATTTGCACATCCACTCATCATTGAACATATAGTAATGCTCAATACTAGAGTCATAATAAGGTTTAATTTACTTTTCATAAGGTCTATCCTTTATTAATCTATTTAAATATACTTTCCCTCATAGTCATAATGCATTATAAAAAATCAACAATTAGTAAAGAAAAATTAATTTTTTTTACCATTGCTGAAAATATGTAGGCTTTATCTCATACATATTTTTATATGCCTTCGCATTATTATTTTCATTAGCAAGCCTGATAGTTCTAATAATTAGAGTATTCGGCTGCCTGCTAGTAAAAACTGTTTTTACTTGATGGTCTAACACTCCTTTGTTATACAAAATTCTGTTGATAAGTGATAATCTCTTATGCTGTAATTCTGTATTAATATTCCCATCCATCCTAATTTCTATAGCCACTGTTGGGTCTTTTTTTACTTTATTAGCAAATGCTTCCAACCATTTTAATGTCTTGCCGGAGATAGATGCCTTGTTATGTTCAAAAGAAAGTCTTACCTCTGTTGGCAATATTCTTGGTTTTGCAAAATTAGTTGTCTTTTCTATTTTTTCTTTTAATCCATCAAAAAAACCTACATCTTCGCTATCGTTACCGGTTTCGTCTACTTCAAACTCAATATCATTTTCTTTTTTATTATCTCCTTTAAATAAGGAAGAAATACTATCTATAATACCACCACTTGTATCAACATCACTATTTACAAGCGAGTTATTCACATCCTCATTAATATCATTGCTAATATTAGGTATATCTGGAGTGTCTATATTTTCCAAAGGCATTAATAATGCAGGGTCTGTTGGTGGTAGGCTATTGTCAGCTAATTTAATATCTTTCGTTGTTGGTTTTTCTTCAGTGATAGTCTTGCTGTAACCATTAATTATCATTGGTAGTTCTTCACTGGCTGCAAACTGTTTGTTGTCATCTTCTTCTTCAAATATCGCACTCTTGGCAATTTTCCAAGGGTTTTGGGTGGGCTCTTCTTTCTCAATAATTACATCATCATCTTGATTCATAGGTATCCATAAATCCTTATCTATTTTAACTTTTGCCACATCTTGTTCTTCAGTCTTGTCTTTTTTTGTCTGTAATATATCGTCGGCATCACTAATGTTATCAAGAATAGGGTCTTGTAATAAGTCAATTGGTTTATGTTCTGCTATTTTAATAGTCTCTGTTTCTTGATTGTTGGTAATGTATGCTAACTCATTTTCTTTTTTAGAGACAAGCTCGCCGTTATCTTCAAAAGGTATAAACGGAATTTGCATCTTCTTTTCTTTGTTTACTTCTCTAGTCTCAACTTCTTTATTCTCTGTTGCAGATTTATTGGCAAGAGTTATTTCTTTCATTATAATTTTTTCTAACTCCAACTCTTTTTCTTTAATCGTTTGTATGTGATTTTGGAGTTTGTCTTCCTCATCTTCTAATTGGCTAATATGTCTTGCGTTATTTAACTCTAAAGTTAATTCTTTTACTTCATTTTGTAATGCTTTAATTTTAGCACTAGACAGGCTTTGGGATATTTTATCTTTCAAATTATCAGTATTGGGTTTTTGAGGGATAATATTGTCATTTGCAATTTTATTCTCTATTACCTCTAGTCTATTATTGGCAATAATGCTGCTACCCGTTAATTTTGCTATGTTTTCACTTATATCTTCGTTTTCATCTTTTTTATTCTTTGTCGTAGGTTTAACGGTTTCTTTGGCGACTATGTCTTTTTTCTGTTCTTTCTTTGTCGGTGTTAATATTTCTAATTCATCAATTGCAACAATTTTTACAGGTAAGGGTTTTGGGGCTGTGTCAATTTTTGCAGATTTTAAATCTTGTCCAGAGTTTTTATTTATGTTTTTAGCAAGAGATTGAATATCTAAGCTCGAATATACAATTTGATGTTTTTTTAGAGGATCTTCGTTTTCTTGAGCAAAGCTATCAGAGCTATATGATTTATAATTAGGAATATCCCCGCTTCTTGCTAGTAATATTACTGCAAGGCAGGTGCAAAATGTTATAATAAATGCAATTACTCTTTGATTAATCATTTCTTTTGCCACTAATTATATTTCTGGAGACTATTTTAATGCGTCACAATACTTGTTTTAAACAGTCCCTAAATAGAAATTAAGGTAAAAATAATTATCTGGCAAGGCAATATACGGAGTCGTGCATAACTTTTTATAATATGTATTAATATGTAAATACTAAATTTGCTTAAATTATCAAAAACTATAGAAATGTTTCATCTTTATTGCAGTTTGGTAAGAAAATTAAGTAAAAGACAAATATGAATTTTTTGTTTCAATTTGATATTTTTGTTTGATTATCTATTAAAATCAGTCAATTACATATTTTTAGATTACTTTTTTTTATA
>DHQH01000038.1:4618-16797 GCA_002410125.1 Alphaproteobacteria bacterium UBA5343 | reverse complement strand
TATTATTTATTATAAAGTTATAGCAATGAAGTTTGTTAAAAATTTTTATAAATTTATTGAGGAGAAGAATAATGAAAAAAACAATGATTATGACATTAGCTGTAATTGCAGTTGTTATGTTTGCAACAACAGGTGACGCATTCGCTCAAGCTGTTGCTAATAGAGGTGATGTATTCCAAGATGTGGCTCAAAAAGGTATTAACCTATTTAAAGCTGTAAAAGGTATTATGTTTATTCTTGGTGGTTTTGGTTTAGTAGCTATTGCTGCTGCTGCTATCTTCGGTAAAATCAGCTGGAAAATATTCTCTTATTTAGCTGTAGGTCTTATGATTTTAGCTGCTGCTGGTGCAATTATCGACTATGCAACAGATGATCAAGACAACTATTTAACTGAAGGTGCTGCATTTGGTGACACATTAGGTAATAGTGGTCAATAATAAATAAGTAATATTTAGGGTGTCTTTACATAAATAAGGCACCCTAAATATAAAACAATAGAGTTTAATACAAAAAAAGTAATAGGAGGGTAAAATGTTAAATATAGTAAAAAACAAAAAAACATTCATAGCTCTTATTACTTTTTTTGTATTTGTAATTATAAGTCCTGCCCACGCTGAAATGTTTGATAATTTAACCTCCAAAGGTGCTGAATTATTTATGTCTATGAGAGACATAGTGTATATTGTGGCTGGTTTTGGTTTAATCGGTGTTGCAGTAGGTGGTATTTTTGGTGAAATAAGATGGAAGTGGTTAGCGGCTTTAGCTATAGGTCTTATGGTATTGGCATCAACAGGTGCATTAATTAAATATATTGTTGATGATGATGCATCGGTTGCTCAAATAACAGATACTCTCACATATTAAAGTGGTTTGTTTAATTGTTCACTTTTATTGTAAATGTCATTGTCTTATGGGTTGTTATTGACAGAATTTACAAAAAGTGATAGTTTGGATATAGTTTTATTTCGTTTAGAAGGTTAAACTTGTTATGACTCAGAATAAGCAAAAAAGAACAATATTTACAAGAAGTAATGCTATTAAAGCTCTAGCAGTAGCAATAGGTGTGACTGGTTCTGTAATAAAATTAACAGCTCAAAATTCTAAAGATAGATCTATGCCTATCCCAGAACAAGATGCTAGGCAAGATCTTTCAACCTATCCTGCTTTTGCTGCAAAGTTAGTGGCAACAATGAATCCAGAAGCAGGTTATGTCTGTCATAATTGTACTAATCTTAGGGTTAATTATAATCCAGAGCTTAAAAATAGAGATAAAATTTTCTTCTCATTTGCAGGAGGTAGACCAACCAAAGAAGGTTTGCTTATGTGGCAGAAGATAGATCCAATAGGTTTTAAGAATTATGCAAACGGTGAAAATCCAAATATGGAAGCGGTCTCTAGGGCTAGCTCCATATATAATTCATCGCAAGTAATTATTAGAAAAATGGTAAGGTTTGGTGGTAGTTGTTATTATACAGGGGATCCGGCCTTGCCTATTGCTGATAATAAATATGAAATTGCTAATCAAATGGAGGCCGTGAAAAGAATGAATGCTAACTCTTTTATAACAGGGGTTACAGGTTTTGCTTCTGTTTTTGAAAAAGAGGGTTATATCAACGTTTATATGGATAAGGCAAATCTCTTCGGGGCTCATATTATAGAAAATAAATGTGTATATCAACGAAGAGTTTTTGAATCTCAAGCTCATCCTGGATCATTTCAAATATCAGCTTCAAGTGTTATGCAACAATACAGAAGTATAGATAAAACAATGTATGAATTTAGAAGAGGTTACGGTTTTAAGGGTTATAATCTGATTAAAAGGCGTAATAGATATTGGCCTAAAAATTATCCTTCAATAAATGCGGATTTAAGAAATGGTTATAATCTTGAAGGTGGTGTAGGTTATTACTATCAAGAACAAATACAAGAGCAATATGATCAAGCTCTAGAAGATTTATATCAAGATCCAGTTTACTATAATCCTAAAGGTAAGAAAAATGTTACAAAAGTTCGTAGTAAGCAACAAAATAAAATATATATAAATACAAGGAAAAGTCAGGGTAGATAAGTCTGTTTACGTTCGCATATTCAATATGTCAAAAATATTACATAACCATAGTCATATATTGCCAATTTAAAATAAGGTAATATTATGGCAAGCCGTTTTTCTTTAAAAAAACCATTAAAATCAATCAAATACACGATAAATCGTGTTTTTTAATATGTTGGTAATATCTATTGATTTATAGTATAATAAAAATAAATAGGAGTTTCTTCTCTAAAGGAGATATAGTTATGACTAAAAATAGCAATAAATATTTCAAATTATTAGGTATTGTATTTTGTTCATTTTTTATGATGATAAATTCAGCTCATGCTGCTGATGTTTTTGGCATGATACAAGAAAAAGTTCTTGATGCTTTAATTGGTACTCAGGGTCTTGTCATAATCTTAGCAGGCTTTGGTTTAGTTACAATCTCTGCGGCCGCTATTTTTGGTAAAATGTCATGGAAAAGATTTGCTAATCTAGCGGTATCTCTAACAATTATTGCTGCCTCTGGTGCATTAGTTGATTATTTTGTGTCAAAAGATGGTAAGAATGGGCAGAAATATAAACTTGCTTATGGTGATACTTTAAACCCTCAAGATCCAAGTTATACAGGTAACTTCCAGAGCTGGAGTGGCGAAGGTGGAACTACAGGATTTGAAAGTTATCAAGGGGATGCTACACCTTTCGGAAGTTGGCAAGGTGAGGCCGGGGGGTTCGAAAGCTGGAGTGGGGCTGATGCGACAACAGGTTTTGAAAGTTGGAGTGGTTCTGATAGTGGTGCCTCTATGGAGCTTATGGGTCCTTATGGTGGAGTTTTTGATCCTTCTGCTGTAGGTTTGGATATGAATATGCCTGGGTTAAATGGTAGTGGCGATGGTGGAGAAGAGGTAGATACAAGAACTTTCTGGGAAAAGGTTAAGGATACCTACGATAGAGGATTGGATGTTTATGATTCTGGTATGGAGGCTTATGATGCTGCATTAGCGGCTAAAAATATGGCTAACATGTCTTGGAATACCTTTGGTGATTTAGATTTTTCTGATATTGACAGTATAGGTGGTTTTGTTGATTTTGTTGGTGACCTCGGTCGTGGTGTTGGTCAAGCTGGTAGAGCAGTTGATAATTATTATAATGCAAGGGGTGATTTGGCTGATGCAGGATTGGGTAGTGGTGAAAACGTTGATAATAATCAAGGATTCTTTAGAAACTTATTTAATTCTATTAGTAATACAGGTAGCAAGGTTCAAACTACTGGTGGTCAGGTAGATGGTAGAGTTAAAGGAGCTGAAAATAGAAAGAAAACAGCAAGTGATGATTGGTCATGGAATTAATATAACTCTTACATAATTGCAAAAGGATATGTCTAATAACTTAAGATATATCCTTTTTTTTGTGTTTTTTTTATTTTATATTAATTAATAACCATTAATATGAATCCTAAATGTAGATAATTTGATTTTTATAAGATAAAAACTATGAGAGAAGTAATATTAAAAGCCGTGGCTAATCCTCCAAAGATTTTATGGGCACCATATTTAACTGCCTTTATAAATCTTGGTTTGCAGTTTCCAATAATGTTTATCTCAATGTCTATGTTTAAAAGTAATCCTATTATCTTTATGGGAACCATCGCTATAGGTCATATTGCAGCAATAATTTACGGAGCGAAAGAGCCCCATATTTCAGCTATGATTATGTCTTTTGGTGCTTCGGCTAAAAAAACAACTAATTTATATAGAGTAAGAGGAAATAAATTTGCACCCTGATTTTGACTTTTTAGCCACCTTCGTAAGTGGTATTAGTTCAACTGGAACCATTGTAGGAATAATTGGTTTTGTTGCTGCTGCGTGTTTTGCAGGGATTTGGGCTACCAAAATTGGAGCTTTAATGTTGCCAAAGCCAAGTGAATCTCGTGTTGCAGATTTTCTTCCTTTTGAAAGATTATTGTCTGATGGTATGACTATAAAATGCCATGATGGCTCTTTAGTTAGGTGCTTTTCAATCAAAGGTGCCGATATGTCTCTCCTGCCATCAGAGCAAAGAGATGCTCTTTTAGAGGCTAGAAAATCATTCATAGATTCCCTGTCAGATCTTCAAGTAAATGCAAGATTTATTACCCTAAGACAAAGACTTCCTATTAAAGATGAGAGAGCAGAATTTGAAAATGATTTATTACAAAGAATATCTGATACTTGGGATGCTACTCTAAATAGGGTTTATCAAAATAGACACTATGTTATTTTATCAGTGAAGGATAGGGATAATGCAGAGGCTGATCTAGCTCAAGCTGTGCAGTCTTTGCTAGCTGTTATGGATGACTATGAAGTAAAAACTCTTTTTGAAACTCCAGATTCTGCAGCAATTGATAGTCCATTCACTCCATTCTTATCAATTTGTAACCCAATCACCAGACCAAGACCAAAAATTGGTATGAATGAAGGTGAAGACTTAAAGTCATTATTAACAGCAGAACATATTCACTTCACAGGAGAGAAAGGATTAATCAAATTTTTCACAGGAGAAGAAGAAAAATTAGCCATCACTATGGGTATTAGAACTTCAGGTGATTTTATAGATGAGCAAATGACCGCAGATTTACTCTCAATTGATGCTGAAGTTAATTTAGTCCACAATATCAATCCATTTTTCAGGCCAAAAGCAAGAGCTCTATTAATGCAGCAAAAGAAAATGGCTCTTGTTACTAGTTTCTCTCCATCAGTTGTTGAGCAATATGATGACACTTTAGCTGTTATTGAAGATTCCGATGCAGATTATCAATCTTTATCTCAATATGCAATGTCGCTAGTTGTTTATGGCGAAGATAAAGAAGAGTTGGAATTTGCTGAACAGGAAATCCAAAGAATTTGTAGATTATATAGTGTAACCCCTGTAAGAGAAGGATGGGTAGCTCAAGCAACATTTTTCTCTCAATTTCCAACTTATGAGGTTTATCCAAGAACTTATCTTTATTTATCAAGAGCCGTTGCTTGTTCAATTTGTTTAGATAAGCCATCAGAAGGTTTAAGAAAAAGTGACTGGGGGCAAGGTGCTATTTCTATTTTCAAAACAACTCAGGGATCTGCCTATAGATGGCAGTTCCATGTCGCCGAAGATGATTCAGCCGTTGCTCACTGTTGTACTATCGGTCCAACTGGTCAAGGTAAAACCACTCTTTTAGCATTCCTTGCTGGGCAAGCAATGAGACATAAAGATTTAAGAACTTATTTCTTTGATAGACATCGCGGTGTAGAAATCTTCACCAAGGCAATAGGTGGCTCATACATTACTTTTGATGGTGATGAAAAATCAGCTCACCTCAATCCATTTGATTGCAGGAATACTCCTGAAAATAGAGCTTTTTTAAGAAGATGGTTAAAAGCGATTACTTTAGCAGACGATGCTCTATCAGAAAAAGAAATTGCCAGAGCTGTAACAACTTCTTTTGATTATTTGAAAAAAGATGAAAAAATCCTAAAAAACCTTCACAAATCTTGTTTCTCTCCAACTGGGACAATGAGAAGAGAATTGTTTAGATGGGTCAACCCAGATCAATATGGTAATATTTTTAATGCCACAAGTGATAGTCTAGATTTGTCAGCTAAAAAATTTATGTCATTTGACTTTACCAATATTTTTGAGGATGAAACACTAGCTCCTGCTGTTATCAGTTACATCATGCATAGGATTCAAGGTGAAACAGGCTCAACTGGTACACCAAGTTTGATTATGATTGACGAGACAGCTCCTATGCTTAAACACCCAATGTTTAGAGATCACTTCATAATAGGTCTGCAAGAAGGTCGTAAAAAACGCCAAGCCTATATCTGTGCATTCCAGCAGCCCAATATTGTTGATAGTCTAGGAGTTGGTGAAGTAATCAGAGGTCAATGTCAAACAGTAATATTCTTCAGAAATCCTCAAGCCAAATTAGAAGATTATGAAAATTGGAACCTAACCCCAAGCGAGCTTGCCTTTATCTTCGGTAAGACATTTAGAGAGTTCCCATATGCTATTTTAGTTTCAAGACCAGCCATTGGTGAATCCGTGATTTTAGATGTTGATTTAAGTGGTTTAGGGCCGTATCTAAAACTTTATTCATCCGGTAGAAAACATGTATTATTGGCTGAAGAATTGCAAAAAGAATATGGTATTGATAAATTTGCAGAAAAATATCTTGAATTATCCTAAATCAGGTCATTATTCTGCCATATTTTTGAGTTATTATATAATAATGAAGAGCTTATATATTAGGAGAAAAGAAAATGTTTAGAAAAATGATATTAGTTTTATGTTTGATTGCATTTCTACCAAATAATGCTAAAGCTCAATTTGCTGTTTTTGATGCTTCCAACATTGCCTCTGCTATTGAAAGGGTTATGAATTTATCTGAGCAAATGAAAAAGATTAAAGCAACAATCGGCTCAATGGAAAAAACCGCTAAAGCATTGGGTGATGCAAAAAAAACCATCTCTCAATATAGCACTAAAGTAAAAGGTATGGTTGGTGATGTTAAAGACGCAGCCAGCCAAGCTCAAGATAAAATGTCATTTATCCAAATTCCAGTTACTGAAGATAGTATTATAACTGCTTATTTCAGTGGTAGTGCTACCATTATTAATGCTCAATCTAGCAATGGTATGGCAGTAGAAGATTTAATTCCTGAAATTATGTTAGAAGATGGCTTTAAGCCAGATTGGTCAATTGAAGAAATGGCAACTTTCATTAATGAAAAATATGCAACCAAGTTAGAAGATGCCACCCCACAAGAAGAAGCAGGTCGTTACAATAAAATCAGAAGCATGTTGGTTGATAATGTGGATTTAGCCATGTCAAAAAGCATTAGTGCTCAACAACAATCTAATAATATTGATGAACAAATGAAAGAATTAGAAGCTGTTCTAAGCGAATCAACTACTGAAAGGGATGATGTAGCCTCTCTCACTTTAACAGATCATGAAACAACCAAAAGATTAATGCATCTAAATGATTTGTGGGCAACTAGTTTAGCTCTTGATGCAGTTAACACTTTAGGGGAATTAGAATGACAAAATTCTTTAATAAAATAAAGATATTTGTAATTATTTTTTCTCTTATATCTTTTATAGGGGTTAAACCCTCTAATGCTCAAGTTATGGATGTAGTACAGCTTATTCAAAATGTCTTATCTAATGCTACTGAATTTAAGCAAATAGCAGAAGCCAAGGGTAGGATGGAAGCTCAAGAAGAGCAAACCAGAAAAAGAGGGCTTTTTGGAAAGTTAACAGCAATCAGAGATTCTTTTAGAGATTTATTTAAAGATGGCAATTTCACTATTGCTAATAAAGATCCAATAATAAACGAAAATTTAGAAGCAAATAAAAAAGATGTAAGAGCTATGGGTGAAGAAATTGATAAACAATATGGTTTAGATATGGAAGAAAACCCAGCCAATATCAGTGAAAAAACTTATGCGATACAAACCCAATATGAAAAAGATAATCATATTTCAGCAGTAACGGCTTATGGTTTAGCTCTTTCAACCAGAGCTGTATTACAAAAAGAAAAAATTAAAGAAGAAGACCTAAAAGAAGTCGGTGAAAGCCCAGAGGATATCAGATCAAATATTAAGGCTTTAACTAACCTATCTCAAAGAACAGTTTTGCAATTATCAAATGTTAAATACTTAAAGGCCAAATCAGCAGAAATGAAAGCCTTTACTAAATATAGAACTATGACTTTAATGCAAGTAGTTGATGCTAGAAAAGCACCAGAAATGAGCAGTGGAGGAGGAGAGTAATATGTATAAAACAATATATAAATATATCCTTCTAACTACTATATTTAGCATTATGTTACTTCCCAATAATGCTAAAGCATCTGGTTGGCCGGTTTTTGACTTATCTCATGCAGTAACTGAAATTGTTCAAACTGTTGGAGGTTTTATTAAAACCGCAGAAATTCCTCAAAAAATAAGCAGTTATAAAGAAAGGGTAGAATCTTTAGGTGTGGTGCAAGCTGTAAAAGATAAAATAGATAATTTTAAAGCCCTAGAAGATAAATTAAGAGAAAAAGCTAAAATAGGTAGTTTAGGCGATATTACAGGTGAAAAAGAACAAGAAAATATTGAAAAATTAGAGAACATTATTACCAGATTTAATACAACAATTGGTCAACTTCAAAGTGATTATGGAGAAAAAATTCAAACTATTAATGATGCCCAAAAAAGAGTGAATGAAAATTATGCAGAAGATTTAGCTAATATTTCTTCTTTAATGGCAACCGCGACCCCAGAACAGCAAAAAATTCTTCAAGCAAAAAAAGAAATGTTACTTGAATCTCAAGCTGCTGATAACGCCAGAGTTGAGAAAAGAAAAGGTATGGCATTAGATATAATGAATGAAAAGATTAACAAATATAAGGGGCAACTTGCAGATCTTCAGCAGAAGTTAGCACAAGGTATGAAAGATAAGTTAAGTAAAGGTCTATACGATAAATTTGGTATAGGAGATGAAGTTAAAAAGCAAAAAGATTATTTGGATGAAACAGAGGAAGAGTTATTTATAAAGCCAGATGATAAGCTTACCGTTACCATGGCAGAAGAACAAAAATTTAAAAGAAAAGAAACCCTCAAATTAGCCCTAAATCATGGTTTTGCTTCTGCACTTGCTAATAGTATAAGACTAAATGAAAAAGATCCAGCAACAGGGATAAAAAAAGTTGAAAAAAACTTAAATGACCTAACCAAAGAAGCTCTGGAGGCAGAAGACTTTAGAGCCGCTCTTGCTAGTGATACTGTTATTCTAGCAAGAATGGCAGAAGAGTTTGTTGAAACAGCAAGATTATCCATCTACGATCTAAGGTTAGCAACTACCAGAGAAATAAATGGTATTAAAGAAGAACGTATGGAAAGACAAGAAGATTTAGATTTTACAGATTATAATTTTTATGATGAATATTTTGTAGATTACGAAGCAATTAGACAATCTATGGAAGATGGAGGTAACTGATATGAGAAAAATAATTAAAATATTTTTACTTGCTTTTTTGATATTAAATGCTCCGATATCTATTTCAAATGCCCAAGCTGGCGTTTTAGCAAAGATATTTAAAGCCTTGCTAAAATCATGCCCTGGTTTGCCAGTATTTGATTTTTCAACAATTCCTCCAAAAATTCCTCAAGTATTTTCAAATGTAAAAGATTTTGCATTAATGGAGGTAGAAAAAAGAGTAAACCAGCAATTAGATGGCATTAAATCAGGAGAACTTAAGTTATCAGTATCCCCTATTAAAACCACTGATTTTGCAGGACTAACTAATTCAGATGGGCCTTTTAATGGAACTAATCGAGGAACTGCAGAATTTATGTTACCCTCAAAACATAGTCCAGATTTTGATGTAGAAGATGCTCAATCCGTAGCTAAAGCAGTAGAAGAGCTTTTCTTGGTCGAAAAAGGTGAAGAAAAACCCGTAATGCAAGCACATGAGTCCAATAGAAAGAGATTTTATGAAAATAATATCCTAGAGGTTCATTCTAGGATTCAGCAATTAGAAGATAAATTAGAAGCAGAAATTTTTCCTATAGTTGATAACTTAAAAGATGTTAGTGTTAGTGATAAAGATATCAATGAGGTGTTTAGAAATAATTTTGCTCTAAGACAATCAGTAAATCAACTTTTAATGATATTACAAGAAACTCAAGCTTTAAAATTACAACTTGAGTCTGCTAGAAAAATATATAAAGAAGTAAAACCTAAAAAAGACCCATTATTATCATTTAATATCTATGGTGATTATATTACAACAGCTTCTTTTTCTGGAAATACAACTATAATAAATGCTAAGTCCACACAAGAAACAAAAACTACAAAAGATGATGGCTCTCAAGAAGGTGTATCTGCGGATATAAGCGATGGTATGCCACCAATTGTTTTTGCTAAAGATGAAGTAGAAGAGTTAACTAAATTAGTAGCTGTTCAAGAATCTTTAGATAGAGCAAGAGATGCTCATAATGTAATATATGAACTCCAACAATATGAAAATAATATCAAGACTAATCTTAAGATAATAAAAGAACATTATCAGGCAATTAATGCTGTGAAGACTAGTGATAGCTGTGTATTAGGCTATTTATCTCAGTTTAGTTCAAATCCAACTTCTACTTGGTTGGGTAATTCCTATCATGCTGAAGCTGTAAATGATTATGACAAGAGAGCAGGTTTATCTAAATTATCTCTTAATCGTTATGATGCGGTCAAAGCAACAATGGCAAATGAAGAAGCCGACCCAGATTCTCT
This sequence comes from Alphaproteobacteria bacterium UBA5343, assembly GCA_002410125.1. GTDB lineage: Bacteria > Pseudomonadota > Alphaproteobacteria > RF32 > UBA5343 > UBA5343. The sequence continues at coordinate 6,474 of DHQH01000038.1, read as the reverse complement.
TGAAGAAATGAGTGATGAAGAATTAGACAGTTCAATTGCTTCAAGCTCTGGAGGGCTTGAAAATGAAAAGGTGAAATCCGTTAATGAATTAAGGGGAGAAACCACCACTATGGATAAGAAAACTTCACCAAAAACAATGAGTGAAGCAGAGTTAAAAAAATCTCTTGAAGAAGGAGAAAAACTAGTTCTTGCGGGTTGGAATATAGGGAAGCAAACCTCGCTTGATATATTTAAAAATGGCTCTGATAATAAGAAAAAATTATGGACCGATCAAAAATCTCTTTATAATGTATATTTTGACTATGTGTATGAGAAAATGAGAAAATATGTATTTGCTCATTCTGGATACAGTCCATCATCAGAGATTAACTCTTATAAAAACGCAGTTGCTTCGACTAAATATATATCCTCTGTAGCAAATGCTCATCAAGAAATGTTAAATAAGGTTAAGAAAAAACTACAAACGCTAAAGTTAAAGCCTGTAGACTTTTCTCAAGCATTATTTAATGTTCCTCTTCCTGGTCCAACACAGCCACCAGTCTTACCGCATCCAAGAGAAATATTTTATTTTGATGCCAGCGATGCTCAAGATCTAGATAAATCAGGTGGAAAGTTAGAAAGCCATCCTGTATATGCTGGTTTACCAGAGATATGGAAAGACATCTTACTCTTAAAATCTGGCATTTTGAAATATGGGAATTTTAAAACTGCTATTGATGATGGCCCAGAGCTATATAATAAAATTGTATCTAAAGGTGGAAATAGTGCTATTGTTAAAAGATTAAATGATAGTGCAAGATCTATAGATATTCCATTACCAGAAATACCAAAAGGGTTTGCCACAGTTTATAACGATCTATCTCCAAATATAAACCTTTCTACTAGTAATATTGAAGCAAGCGAACTTGGTATGTTACTAAGAGGAACCAAAGTTAGAGGTGAGTGGTTATCTGAAGATGAAGATGCAGAAGATATAACTTTTAATCGAAATCTGATTGGTACTTGGCTTGCCTTAACAGAAAACGAAAGACAGGCAAGAGAAGCACGAGAATTAGCAGAGCAATCTATTGAAAAAATCGAGCAAGATTTACAAGATTATTTAACTAAGGTTGGTTATACAGTCTCTTCATCTCTGGATATAACAGAAGATGGTTATTTCCAAGAAATCAGGGACACCTTAATCAATCACAAACTAAAAGAGTTAGCAGATGCTAATAATGCTATTACTGCTATTAATGTTAGAAACGATGAAATAATTATGGAAAGGCTTGCAAAAATCAGAAAATATTTAGATGCACTTGAAAAAGATAAAGATGTCTATATTCAAATGACAGAAGAAACTGCGAATGCAGAAGATTTAGATGAGCAAATAAGAGAAGGCGAAGCTAATAAAGCAGCAATAGATAAATATGCTAAAGATTCTGAAGATGATCAGAGGACGCTCAAGGTATATTGTCCAATTTATTGAGATTAATAGGTTTTAGATGAATAATAAAAAAAATATAGATAAAAAAACTATGCCAAATAATATTCACCCTCAACAACAGCAATTAGGGAACGATTATTATGTCAACAGGCATAAAAAATCAAAAAAAAATTATTATAAATGGTTGTCTCGTTTTTTTATGTTTATAGCCTTTATTTCAATCACTTTAACAAGTGTATCATCCCTAGCTATCCTAAAATTAGCCCCTTCAATAGCTGTGGATCCATTTTTAATTACTAATCAAAATGAAACTAAAGAGATTGTAAGGGTTGAGCCAATTACCAAGAATATGGCTTCAGTCGAGCAATTAAAAGAAATGTTTATCAGATATTATGTTATAACTAGAAATACTATTATAAATGATGATTAG
>DHQH01000038.1:0-4408 GCA_002410125.1 Alphaproteobacteria bacterium UBA5343 | reverse complement strand
TGAGATGCAATCTCGTTGGTTCCCAGGGGGGATTGTTCATTTTCTATCAGCTCCTGATGTTTTCGCAGATTTCGAAGCTAATATGAAAAATCTTTTACTTACAGCTAAAGGTATGGAAACAACCAGAGAAGTAGAGATAATATCGGTAAATAGATTAGGTGCTAGAAAGTCAGCGGTTTATAAAGTTGATTTTAAAACTTATGATTTAACTAAAAATCCAGGTAACACCCGCAGAGGAGAAGATGCTAAAACCCTAACTACCAGATATTGGACAGTTTCTATTACTTCATATTTTAGACCATATCGTTATTTTATGGCAAGAAGGCTATTAAATCCAATCGGCTTCACAGTTGAGAGATACTCACAAACAGAAGTGGATGTTTTTTAGTTGATAACTGTATATTTTTGTTTCTCTAAAGCAAATATTTAATGCTAAAATCAAACAAACTATGTTTAAATGTTGTAAAATGGCCATTTTGTAGTGATTAGCCATTTATAAATTATTTTTATATAAGATTTTACTAAGAGATTATTGGAGAGTAGTGATGAAAAAAATCTTAATTCTAATATTATTCACTTCTGTTTTGACTGGTTGTTATGGCTCATATTATGAGCCAGAACCAGTTGGTATAGGTAAACAACCAGAAGAATTAAAAATGTCCCCATGTGCTTGTTTGCAAATAGATACTAAGCCTGGCTTGCCAAGTTGGTTTGTTGAAACATATAAGGGGTAGTTAATTTATGGCTGAGCAAAACAATCAAAATGCTTCCGTAAAAGAAAAGGTTTCATCAGCTTTTGTTGCTAGCAAAAAGGCTTTATCAGATAATATTCAAAAACAAAAAAAGATCCATAATTTTCATAAAGAAAATAATCTATTTGTCGAAAATATTGCTGAGAAAAGATATTTATGGACAGCAAGAGCTTTTGCTGTTGTTTCTGCTATTAGCATTTGCTGTAATATTGTTTTACTTTTAACACTCCATCAAATAATGCCATTATTTAGAATTGAGCCATTTTTACTAACATTCCAAGATAAAACTGAGCAAATTGTAAATGTGCAACCAATTTCTGGTAATTTAGAAGACCAAAAAACAATTACCGAAACATTTGTTAGAAAATATGTTTTAATCAGAAGTACTTTTACAAGAGATATTTCTGAAATGGAAGCAAGATGGATGCCAGATGGTCCAATCCAAGAAATGTCAACGGCAGCAGTTTATAAAGATTTTATCAAAAATACAGCTAAAAGAGCAATTGATATTATCAGACGAGAAGGGTTAATTAGGCAGGTAAAAATCTTAAGTGTGAATGAGTTAAGTAGAGGTCTTTGGCAAGTTGAGTATGAAACAAGAGATATGAGACCAGATTCTACAAAACCTGATATTAATTATTGGACTGCATCTCTTAGAATTAGATATTTAAGAAAAAGACTTAATTTTGAAGAAAGATATAAAAACCCTGTTGGCTTTACGGTTATAAGATATGCTCTATCTCATAACAATGTTGATAATTAGAATATTTAAGGCGGAAAATATGAAAAAAAATATATTAAATCAGATTTCACTATTAACAATCTTAGCTCTATGTTGCATTGTTTATGATACCAATGCAGGTCAGTTGATAGCCGATAAACAAGCAGGTCAATCAGCTGGTAATTATCAGCCTATGAATATGGGATATGCTGGTTTTAATGCATTGGGTATGACTCAATCTGCTTGGTTAGATCCCCTTCAAAATTTAGGTGAAGGTCAATCAAAGCCTGCTTATTCTAAATATTATTGGACCCCAGACCTAGTTCTACCAATCAGAGTTAGAGAAGGAATGATGACTTTAATTAATTTTCCTGAATGGGAGTTGATTGAAGATGTTTATATTGGTGATAATTCAACCTTTGACGGACAAATTTCAGGACCAAATGCAGTGCTTCTTTATCCAAGAAAAGGTGCAAATGTAGGTGTTGATACTAATTTAATTATCTTTGGTCGTTCAGGAAATAAATATGTTTTCTATATGAAAAGTGAATCTTATAATACTGAGAGATTAACCAACTCAATCATTGATATTGAAGTTATTCAAGATGGTGAAGGTGGGGTGGCTGGTGCATCAAAATCAAGTGGAGGACATGTTTCAAAATCAGGTTCTGGTTTTGGTAAAGCTGGAGCTAACTCTGCAGATTCAACTTTTACAAAAAGGTTCAGAAAAGATGACTGGATGAAAGAAATTCCTGTATCTCCTGATGAATTTAGATTTGATATTGAAATTTATGTTCCAAATCCTGAGGATGTAATTATAGCCCCAGAAAGAGTTTGGAGAGATGATATTTTTACCTATATTGACTTTGGTGAAAGAGCAATCAATATGGTTCAAAGACCAATCGTTACTCTAATTGTTGAAAGGAGTGAGGTGCCAGTTGGTTTTAGAACTGCAGGACCAAACGGCAGGATGATTATTGTTGAAGGTGTTGGCGATATGGTTCTTAAAAATGGTAAAAGAATTGTTTGCTTAAAATTAAGAAGAGATCCTTCAAGAGGACTAGAACATGCTTCATTTGCTGATAATCTACCTCAAGAATGGGATATTGCACCAAAAATTCCAACAGGTAAAGATACAAAAGCAAATAATAAAGCTCAAGGTTCTCCTGCATATCCTGGTTATCCTTCAATATTTGATGGAGGTAATACAGCGAACCCATCAGGAGTAATACCAACATCTAATCAAATGATGCAAATGGATAGTATTTCCAATTATCAAAATTCCAATGGAGTAGCTAATTTTAATAATCAAATTCCATCTAGATATGGCTTTGGTGGTAAATTTATGGATAAAAATTCAACCATCTCTATTGAGCTTGGTACAGATATCAAAGTAGAAAACTTAGAAGATCTTTGGGATAAATTATCAGGTAAATATAAAAAGATTTTAGGTGGTTATGAACCTTATTTCTCTGTAGATACTGCTGCAAGTGGCTCTAGTAGAGAACTATTCCATCTGAGAGTAGGTCCAGTAAAAGATCTAAATACTGGTGATACAATTTGTGGTAAACTTGGAAGAAACGGTGTTTTCTGTAGTGTTGTAAGAACTCAATAATGAATGAAGAATATATAACAAGATCCGATAAATACATTAAAAAGACCAATCGTATTATTTTAATCATTGGCCTAACGGCTCTTATTATCTTTTTGTTAGGTCTTTTCTTGCTTTTGAAACCTGAACCTGTTGAAGATATTTCAGCTATTCCCGTTTTTACAGAAAATGATGATGCTTTAAATATTGATGAAGATAGGACTTTTTCTAATGCCTTAGAGTTTGGTTTATCTGATGGAGCTGATAGTCCAATCACTTATACTCCAGAAGTTGTAGATTTAGAGGAAGTCTTTATTGAAACTACAGCAACAGGGGTTCTAACTATTGGTACCAATGGTAAAACCGCAATCATAGTTTCATCCGTAGAATTAGCAGAACCTGCAAGTGAAGGTTTTTCTTGGGAAAATAAATGTATAACTGATCAGTTATTACAAGGTGAAGAGACTTGCGATATAACTGTCTCTTGGTCGCCTTTAATTGTTGGCAATATGCAAAATAACTTTATTGTCGTTTGGCGAGAAAAAGGTGTTGGCGAAGTTAATAATAAGGCAGAAAAAGTAACAGTTAGAGGTCAAGCCATCGACATCATTAAATCTGTAAAGGGTGACACAGGTACAAATGGTACAAGCCAAGCCTTAAGAGCTGTTATCGGTCCTAATGGAGAAATTATAGGCTATGTTGGTGAAGATGGTTATGTAAGAGATTTAAATGGCAACATTATCGGTAAAGTTAATGAGTTTGGTATGGCAATTGATAGTGATGGTAATATTATCGGTGTTGCTCAAAACAGAGAATTAGTGATTGATGAAAATGGTAATGTTATAGGTTATGTTGGTGAAGATGGTTATGTTTATGATGCTAATGGTAATCGTATAGGGAAAGTCTTACCAGATGGTACAGTTGTTGACATGGATGGTAATGTTATTGGTCATGTTGTTGAAGCAGGATTAGTTTATGATGAAAATGGTAATATTATTGGTCGAGTTTTAGCAGATGGCACAGTTGTTGATATGGACGGTAATGTTATCGGCAGATTGCTTGCTGATGGAACAGTAGTTGATGCTGATGGTAATATTATCGGTCGAGTTTCAAAGCAAGGTCGTGTAGCAATTGATGAGAATGGTGATGTTATCGGTGTTGTTATGCCCGATGGTTCAGTTTTAGATAAAGATGGTAATAAAATAGGCATCTTAAATGATGACGGAACTATTAGTAAATCTGCTAAAAATATTATTGGTAAAGCTGGAGATATTGTTAGATATGCCGTTGATGAAAATGGTAAATTCTTAGGCATTATAGGTGAAGATGGTTATGTTTATGATG
>DHQH01000098.1 GCA_002410125.1 Alphaproteobacteria bacterium UBA5343 | reverse complement strand
CCTGTTTCAAGACTTCTAATTAACAAGCTTGCATTTCTTGCTTGACCTGCAACTGGAATAAATAAAGTTGCTAAATTTACAGGATCAGCAAGCATACCAGCAACAGAGCCAGCAAACTCGCCAACTACACTCTCTTGTTGGCTAGTTCTTATTGCCTTATTATTTCTTAATCTTTCAATCTCTTTTGTGACATTTTTTCTTCTATCATCTTTTGTCATAAATTTTAATTCAGGATTATCATTCATTATACCTTCAATGTATTTAACAGCTTTTAAATCTTCTATATAATCTTTACTTTTATTTTTTTGATAAGTTCCTGTTTCTAAATCACTTTTTATTTGAGAATATCTTTCATAATCAACTTTTTTATAACGAGAATAAATACCATAATATTCTTCATTGCTTATGATATTTTTTATTTTTTTATCATTTTCAATATTATATTCTCTTTCATTAAACTGCTCTGCAATTATACTATTAGTTTTAAAAGTTTCTTCTGCATTTAATTTTGCAATTTCCATGAAATTAGTAAAAGTTCCTTTATCTGTTGTTAATTCAGAAGGGTCTTTTGCATAATCAATTAAACTTCTATTTTTTTCTTCCTGTTCATATATATCAGCGTAGCTCATTATTTACCCTCCTTATCTAAATAAGATTTTAATATTTTTAATGATAGTTCTTTATCTTCTTTCTTCTCCCAATTTTCAGGATTTAAAGCAAAATTTAATGTCCCTAAAATGTTTTCATCAAAATCAATAAGATTTAGTTCTTGTCTTTTTGATACTTTAGTTCTATAATTAGTTATATTTTGCTTAATATTTTTTAATGCAACCTTTGTAACATAATCTGTTTTTTCATATCTTGGCATTGATAATACATCATATAATGCTTGAACACCTTTTTCCATATCATTATATAAATCTTTCCTTACAAAAGAAGCTTTTTTTTCTAAATCTTTAAATACTGATTCTTTATATATTTTTAAAATTTCAAATTCTTTATTATACTCTTCTTGCAATTTTTTTCTTTTCTCATCTTCTATATTCATTTTACCTAAATTTATTTGATCTAAATCTTTTATACCATTTACTACTTCTGGTAAAAACCATTCAAAAAATCCTGCGTCTTCAATACCCATTGCTTTATCAATTGTTTCACCAGCGCCTTTATAATCATATTCAGAAATATTTCTTATAACAGGATCTGTATAATATTTTACTTTATCATTTAATTCTTCTGGATTTTGGATATAGTTGTATAAAACACCTGGTAAAGAAACATCTATAATTCTTGATAATAGTTCTGGTTCTTCTTTTATTTTTCTTATAACATCTGCTGGTGCATTTTCTGCTAAAACATTAGTAATATTATCAATAATTGTTTCTTCTTGAACCTCTTCATATTCAATACCATCATTATTTATATCCGATAATGCTAATTTATAAGAACCACCATCTTTACTTTGCAAATATGCACCATCAGCAACTTGAACTTCATAAACAACATCTCCTACACCAGCAATTTGTCTTGGTGATAATGTCCATCCGCCATTTTCTAAATTATCAATTAAAGTATTAACAGATACTGAATCTGGTAAATTATTGATTATATTTGCATTATTTCTATTTAAGCCTAATAATCTTGCTTTCATTTGATCGCCTGTTATATTTATATTTGGAGTAAATACTTGTTTATCATTTAATTCCATTGTATTGCCAGCAACCATTTTATAAGCTTTTTTAACTAATTCTTCATCAAGACTTCCATCTTCACTAAATAAATTATCAAGTTTTCCGCTATTTGCTGCAAGTGCTATATATGCATTCATGAATTTTTCTTGATCTACTTTCATTCTAACTCTTGAATTAACAGAGTCATAATTGTCAATAAATTGTTTAGTGAATTCTTTTTTTAAATTTTTAACACCATCTTGAATATCTTTACCCATTTGTTCTCTTATACTTCTACCATTTTCAATAGTATTTAGTAAAGAAATTGCTTCTTCCTTTCCTTTTTCAGTATATAAATCAAAAGTGCTTGTTGCTTGTAAAAATTGACTTTCTGCACCATCTTCTGTAAAAGCTTTTTGACCAAAATTCTCTCTTTCTTTTTTAGTCATCCCACTAATAACATTAGTATATAAAAATTCTTTTTCTCTTCCAGTTGCATTATTGTATTTATCAATTAAATGCTTTGTTTCTTTATCAGAAAATCTATTTAATTCAAAACCCATTTCTTTAGATTTTTCATTCATATACTCTGTTCTTGATTGAATTTCATTTAGATAAACTTCTGGCTCCATTGTGTCTAAATTCAAATCTGAAAATTTATCAGGTTCTCTATTTAAAAAATAAGCAGAAGGATCTTCCATTATAAAAGCTTGTCTTTTAATAGATAATTGCTCTAATCTTTTACCTCTAAATAAATCTTCTTTTTTTATTTCTTCAATTGATTTTGTTCTATCATTAAAATTATCAATAGCCAAAATCTGTTTATCATCTTTAATTCTTTTTAGTTTATTAATGTCATTTTCATTAAAATATCTTCCATAAGTATTTTCATAAATATCTAAATCTAATTCATTTATAGGCTTACCTGTGATTTGAGATTCTTCAAAATTCTTCATTAATATATCTTTTTCTTGAATTTTCACTGAATTATTATAGTTGTATTTGTTTAATG